>JALOLI010000239.1 GCA_025456165.1 Acidimicrobiia bacterium
GTCCACCACGACGACGCCCACCACGACCACTACCGCCCCCGGTGAGACGACCACCACGACTGCGGGTGGCGGCAGCACGACCTCCTCCTCCACGACTTCCACCACCGCGGCGTCGTCGACGACGACCACCACGACGGCCGCCGCCACCACGACTACGACGGCGGGGACGACCACGACGGCGGGGACGACCACCACCGGGGGCGCCACCACGACCACCACGACGGTTCCACCGGAGCCGCCCGACCTGACCCCGGTGCTCCCCGCCGGGATCACGATCTGCGTGGTGGACGACCCCGACGACCCCAACGACGAGGCCCCGCCGCTCTCCGAGCAGCCGGGTTGCGTGGACGGGGCTACCGCCCTGACCCTCAGTGACGACCCCACCAAGGAAGCCTGGCTGGCAGACCCCGAGACCGGGGAGATCTTCCACCTGGCCCCGGCCCGGGTGCTGGGTGCCGACCTGGCCAACGCCGAGGCCGGCTTCATCCAGCAGGGGGGCGGCGGCAGCGGGGTGCCGTTCGGGGTGAACACCGGCGGGGTGGGCCAGTGGGTCGTTTCGCTCGACTTCAACAGCGAGGGGGCGACGAAGTTCCAGGAGGTCACCAAGGAACTGGCCGCCTTCAGCGTGGGCGACCCTCGGCGGCGCTTCGCCATCGTGCTCGACGGCGTGGTGCAGTCGGCCCCTCAGATGTCCGAGGAGATCACCCCCGATACCGGCATCGCCGGGGGGCGGGCCGTGATCACCATGGGCACGGGAGGCACCCCCGAGCAGTCGGCTCGCGACCTGGCGGTGGTGCTCCGCTACGGCGCTCTGCCCGTGGCCTTCTCCCAGCCGAGCGTCGAGTCGATCTCGGCCACCCTGGGCTCCGACTCGCTGCGGGCGGGCCTGATCGCCGGCGCCGGCGGCCTGGCCCTGGTGGCGGTGGCCATCCTCCTGTACTACCGGGCCCTGGGCCTCGTCAGCGTCGTCGGGCTCACCGTGTTCGGATCGCTGGTGCTGGTGGTCTTCTCGGTGCTGGGCGAGACGCAGGGCGTCAGCCTCACCCTGGCCGGGATCGCCGGGGTGATCGTGTCCGTCGGCATCACCTCGGATTCCTACATCGTGTACTACGAGCGCATCAAGGAGGAAGTGCGCGCCGGCAAGTCGATGCGCGCCGCCATCGAGCACGCTTTCAAGCGGGCTTTCCGCACCATGGTCACCGCCGACACCGTCCAGTTGGCGGCGGCGGCGCTCCTCTTCATCCTGGCGGTGGGCTCGGTGAAGGGCTTCGCCCTGGCCCTGGGCATCGCCACGGTGGTGGACCTGATCGTGACCTACTTCTTCACCCGGCCCGCCGTGGCGCTGGCCGGCTACACCCGCCTGGGTGAGGGAGGCCGGTTCAGCATCCGCGGGGCTGCCGGGGTGGCTCGCGCCGCCGCCAAGACGCCGGAGGTGGGGAAGTGAGCCTGGTGCGACGCCTTTACTACGGGGAGACCCGGTTCGACTTCGTCGGCCGGCGCCGCTGGTGGTTCACCCTGTCGGCAGTGCTGGTGCTGGTCTCCGTCGTGGGACTGGGGGTGCGCGGCCTGAACCTGAGCGTCGACTTCGTCGGCGGCTCGCTGGTCGAGAGCGAGAACCCGGCCGGGGCTTCGGTGGGCCAGGTGCGCAGCGCCCTGGGCGGGATCGGCCTGGCCGGCGCCAAGGTACAGCTCACCGGGGGCGGCTCCGGGATTCGTGTGCAGACCGGCGAGTTGAGCGAAGACGCCCAGCAGCGTCTGGTCGCCGCGGTCGCCGCCGTAGCCGGCATCACCGACGTGAACGAGGTGAGCTTCCAGACGGTTGGGCCCACTTTCGGGCGCCAGGTCACCGAGTCGGCAGTGCGGGCCCTGGTGGTGTTCCTCATCGTGATCTCGCTGTTCCTGTGGTGGCGGCTGGAATGGAAGATGGCCCTCTTCGCCCTGATCGAGGTGCTTCACGACCTGGTGATCACGGCCGGCATCTACTCCCTGATCGGCTTCGAGGTGACTCCGGCCACGGTGGTCGCGGTGCTGACCATCCTGGGCTACTCGTTGTACGACACCGTCGTGGTGTTCGACAAGATCCGCGAGAACATCGTCGAGCGGGGGGAGCAGCACACGATCTCCGCCATCGTCAACATGTCGGAGAACCAGGTGCTGATGCGCTCCATCAACACCTCGCTGACCACCCTGCTGCCGGTGGGCAGCCTGCTTTTCGTGGGGTCCCTGCTCCTGGGCGCCACCACTCTGCGCGAGTTCGCCCTGGGCCTCTTCATCGGGGTGGCAGCCGGGACCTACTCGTCGCTGTTCCTCGGCGGGCCGCTGGTAGCGGTCTGGAAGGAACGCGAGGAGCACTGGCAGCGCGTCCGGCGGCGTCTCGGCCGCAAGGGCAGCGACGACGAGTACGCCGCCCGCCAGTTGGAGACGGTCCCCGAGGCGGAGGCTGCCGCCGTCCTCCCTGCCGGCAGCGGGGCGATCCCCCGGCCGCCGCGCAAGCGCCGCCGCCAGCGCTGAGCCGCCGTTTCCCTCTGGCCGGGCCGGTGCCGCCGAGGCTCGTCGTACAATCCCGGAATGGGCGTCTGCAGTCGGCCGTGTCGATCCCGTTGTCGGGCTGACGGGGCAGGGGAGGCGCGGTGAGCGGGGAAGCCGGCAGGGCGGGCGCCGACGATCCGGCAGCCGAGCTCGAGCCCATCCTGGCCGAGTTCCGGCGGCACTTCCCCCACGGCGACGCCGGGCTCCTCGAGAGAGCCTATGCGACGGCCGCCCGAGCCCACCGCGGGCAGCTGCGGCGCACCGGCGACCCCTACATCACCCACCCGCTGGCGGTGGCCCGCATCCTGGCCGGGTACGGCCTCGATGCCGAGACGGTGGCCGCGGCTCTGCTCCACGATGCGCTCGAAGACACCGACCTGAGCCTCGACGAGGTGCGCGCCGGCTTCGGCGACGCCGTTGCGGACCTCATCGACGGGGTCACCAAGCTGGACCGGATCCGCTTCAGCAACCTCGAAGAGGCCCAGGCGGCCACCATCCGCAAGATGGTCATCGCCATGGCTCGCGACGTGCGCGTCCTGCTGATCAAGCTGGCCGATCGCCTGCACAACGTGCGCACCCTCCACGCCCTCCCCGAGGAGAAGCAGCTCCGCATCGCCGCCCAGACTCTCGAGGTCTACGCCCCGCTGGCCCACCGCCTCGGGGTGCAGCGGATCAAGCATGAGATGGAGGACCGCTGCTTCGCCATCCTCTACCCGCCGCGGCACGCCGAGATCCAGGAGCTGCTGCGC
>JALOLI010000240.1 GCA_025456165.1 Acidimicrobiia bacterium
GGGAGGAAGGCAGCGAAGTCCAGGCCCATCGGGTCGCCCCACAGGGTGGTCCATTTGATCGTGTTGGCCACCTGCTCCCGGTCGGGGAGCCACAACTGGTAGGCGATGAGGCCGTGGCGTGCCGGGGGGAGGCCGGTGGCGATGGTGGCCAGGCTGACCGTGGTGGTGGTGGGGAAGGGAGCGTCGAGGGCGGCGCGCCGCGCCGCGGCGAAGGGGGCGGCGCCGGGATGCGACAGTTGTGCGTCTCCCAGCCCATCGAAGAGCACGAGCACGTAGGTGGCAGCCTCGGGGATCACTGCCCCGAGGAGGGCATGGAGGCCGGGGGTGGGGGCCTTCCCGGCCAGACGCCGTTCCAGTTCGGCGACCAGGTTCACCAGGCTGCCGCCGGTGTAGTCGGGTGGGCGCACGGCGGCGAGGGTAGCGCCCGTGCCGCCCCCGGACGCGGGCCTCCGGCGCGGACCGGCCCCTCCCCGGTTCCTATACTCCGGCCGTCCTCGTGCGCCTAGGAGCAGCGTGCCGGAGTACTTCCAGGACTACATCACCGTCGCCGTGTTCGCCGGCTTCGGGGCGCTCCTGGTGGCGGCGGCGGTGGGAGTGGGCTGGCTGCTCCGCCCGAGCCGCCCGTCGGCCACCAAAGCTCAGGCCTACGAGTGCGGCATCGACCCCGTGGGCAGCGACTGGAGCCAGACCCAGATCCGCTACTTCATCTTCGCCTTGCTGTTCCTGATCTTCGACGTCGAGGCGGTCTACATCTTCCCGTGGGCGTTGCGGCTGGAGTCGCTGGGCCTGTTCGCCCTGGTGGAGATGATGATCTTCATCGTGATCCTGCTGGCCGGCCTGGTCTACGCGGTGCGCAAGGGAGTGCTGAAGTGGGAGTCCTAGACCGCTTCGAGTCCCCCAAGCCGCTGACCTGGCTGCTCAACTGGTCGCGTAAGTACTCGCTGTGGCTCTTCCAGTTCGGCCTGGCCTGCTGCGCCATCGAGATGATGGCCGCCGCCGGCCCGCGCTACGACTTCATGCGCTTTGGGATCATCCCCTTGCCTGCGTCTCCCCGCCAGGCCGACCTGATGATCGTGGCGGGCACCATCACCGACAAGATGGCCCCGGCGGTGCGCAAGCTCTACGACCAGATGCCGGAGCCCAAGTACGTGATCTCCATGGGGTCCTGCGCCAACTGCGGCGGGCCCTACTGGGACTCCTACTCGGTGACCAAGGGCGTGGACCAGATCATCCCGGTGGACGTCTACGTCCCCGGCTGCCCGCCCCGGCCCGAAGCGCTGATGGAGGGCATCATCCTGCTGCAGCGCAAGATCCAGGGCGAGAACATCCTCGAGAAGTGGAACTCCGGTGAGCGCGCCTGAGGCCGACACCCCCGTGGACGCGCCGCTTCCCGAGGAGCCGCCCTCCCGCGCCGCCCACTGGGCCGCCCTGGCCGGCGCCACCGGGTGGTCCGATGCCTTTCGAACCGCCAAGGTGCGCGTGCCTCGAGAGCGCTGGGTGGAGGCCCACCGCGCCCTCAAGGAGCACCTTCCCTTCTTCGCCTGGCTGTCGGCTATCGACTGGGCCAACGAGGTGGCAGTGGGGGAGCCGGTGGAGGGTGACCCGGTGGAGGAGCGCGTCGAGGTCATCAGCCGCCTCTCCGACGTGTCCGCCGGGGAGGCCGTCATCGTCAGCACCGATCTGGCCCCCGGCGACCTGAGCCTGGCCTCGCTGACCGGGGTGTACACCGCAGCCAATTGGCACGAGCGCGAAGCCGCCGACATGTTCGGCATCCGCTTCGAGGGCCACCCCAACCCGGTGCGCATCTACCTGCCCGACGGCTTCGAGGGCCACCCGCTGCGCAAGTCCTTCCCCCTGCTGGCCCGCGAGGTGAAGCCCTGGCCGGGGGCGGTCGAGGTGACCCCGCTGCCCGCCGCCGAGGCGGCCCCGGGCGAGGCCAAGGAGGGGGGCGCATGACCACCCCCGCCGACCGCCACCTCCTCGCCATGCACCGCTCCGAGGTGGCGGTCTCGGTCGAGCTGCAGACCCCCGAGATGACGCTGAACATCGGCCCGCAGCACCCCTCCACCCACGGGGTGTTGCGCCTGGTGGCCAGGATCTCCGGGGAGCGGGTGGAGAGCGTGCAGCCGGTGATGGGCTACATGCACCGCGGCTACGAGAAGCTGGCCGAGGTGCGCACCTACGCCCAGATCACCGCCCTGGTGAACCGCATCGACTGGGTGTCGGGCTTCGCCAACGAGGTGCCTTTCATCATCGCCGCCGAGCGGCTGATGGGGGTGGAGGCGCCGGAGCGGGCGCAGTACATCCGACTGGTCCTCACCGAGATGTACCGCATCGCCAACCACCTGATCTTCCTTTGCGCCTTCCCCGCCGAACTGGGGGCTCCCACGCCGCTCATGTACGCCCTGCGCGAGCGGGAGCGGGTGCTCGACCTCGTCGAGGGGCTCACCGGCGGCCGCTTCCACCCCAACTTCAACCGCATCGGCGGGGTGAAGCCCGTGGCCGGCGGCGGGGCGAAGCAGAAGATGTCGTCCCAGGACCTGCCGAAGGGGTTCATCGAAGGGACGCGGCTGGCCATGGCCGCGGTGCGCCACGTTTGCGACGACCTGGAGAGCCTGGTCCTGGGCAATGAGATCGTGCAGCAGCGCGCCGTAGGCGTCGGGGTGCTGCCGGCCGAGGTGGCTATCGAGTACGCGATGAGCGGGCCGAACCTGCGGGCTTCCGGGGTGGCCTTCGACCTGCGCAAGGTGGAGGACTACCTGCCCTACGACCGCTTCGACTTCGACGTCGTCACCATGCCCAACGGGGACGCCTACGACCGCTGCCGGGTGCGCCTCGAGGAGATCCGCCAGTCGACGCGGATCATCGAGCAGGCCCTGGACTCGCTCCCCGCCGGGCCGCTGCAGGCCAAGGTGCCCCGGGTCATCAAGGTGCCCAAGGGGGAGTGCTACGTGCGGGCGGAGAACCCCAAGGGGGAGATGGGGTACCTCATCGTCTCCGGCGGGGGGCGGCGCCCCTACCGGGTCAAGATCCGCTCCACCTCGTTCTGCAACCTGGCGGTGCTGCCCTGGCTGCTCGAGGGGGCGCTGATCCCCGACATCATCGCCATCCTGGGCAGCCTCGACTACGTGCTCGGGGACGTGGACCGATGAGCCTGCTCGACAACGTCTGGGTGGTGCTGGCCCTGAAGCTGGGCGTGGCCGTCGTCGTGCTGTTCGCCGTGGCCCTGGTCATCATGTTCGCCGAGCTCAAGGTGTCGGCCCACA
>JALOLI010000241.1 GCA_025456165.1 Acidimicrobiia bacterium
CGCCACACCGGCCAGCCGCCACCCGCGCAGGCGAAGGGCCCACGTGGCGAGGCGTCCCCTCATAGCTGTCCTCCGCCACCGGCGGCTCGCCGGATCGGCCCATTCTGCCCGACGGTGGCCCACGGCGCCGAGACGAGCCTCAACCGGCGGCCTGGGCCGCTCGGATGAGGTGGCGGGCGATGACCACTTGCTGGATCTGGGTGGTGCCCTCGTAGATGCGGGCCAGTCGGGCATCGCGGTAGTGGCGCTCGGCGGGGTAGTCGGCCACATAGCCCGCCCCGCCGTGCACCTGGACGTTGCGGTCGGCCACCCGCCCCAGAGCCTCGGAAGTGAACATCTTGCAGCAAGCCGCCAGCAGCGAGATGTCCTCCCCCCGGTCCCGGGCCCGCGCCCCTTCGAGCACCATCGCCCGGGCCGCCACGAGGTCGGCCTTGGAGTCGGCGATCATCGCCTGGATGAGTTGGAAGTCGGCGATGGGCCGCCCGAACTGACGCCGGGACACGGCGTAGGCGACCATCTCGTCGAGGATGCGCTCGGCGAATCCGGTGAAGCTGGCGGAGATCGCCAGGCGGCCCCGGTCGAGCACCTTCATTGCCACCTGGAAGCCCCGGCCCTCCACGCCGCCGAGCAGGGACGCCGCGGGCACCAGGCACTCGGTGAAGATCACATCCGCAACCGGAGCGCCCCGCTGGCCCATCTTCTTCTCTTTGGGACCGATGGTGATGCCCGGAGTGCCTCCTTCCACCAGGAAGGCGCTCACCCCTGCCGCTCCCTTCGACGCCGGGTCGGTGCGCGCCATGACCGTGAACAGGCCGGCGTGGGGAGCGTTGGTGATGTAGCGCTTGGTGCCGTCGAGCACGTAGTCGTCGCCGGCCCGAACCGCCCGGGTGGTCACCGCGGCGGCGTCGGACCCGGCTTCCGGCTCGGTTAGGGCGAACGAGCCGACGAGCTCCCCGCTGGCCAGGCGCGGCAGGTAACGCTGTTTCTGCTCCTCCGTGCCGGCCATGACGATGGCCTGGGAGCCGATGCCATTGTTGGTGCCGAACACCGAGCGGAAGGCCGGAGAGGCCCGCCCCAGTTCGAAGCCCACCAGAGCCTCCTCCTCCATGGTCAAGCCGATCCCGCCGTACTCGGCGGGGACGGTGAGCCCGAAGAAGCCGAGCCGGCGCATCTCGCCGACGATCTCGGGCGGCATGCGATCCTCCTCGGCGACCTTGCCCTCGACCGGGATCAGCCGGTCGGCGACGTAGCGGCGAACCGTGGCGATCAGGTCCCCGAGCGTGTCGTGGTCGAGGGGCATCGATGTCCTCCTCTTCGAGCCCTAGACGAGGCTGCGTCCGCCGCCGATGACGAAGACCTCGCCCGTTATGTACGACGCCTGTTCGGACAGCAGGAAGGCCACCAGGTCCGCCACCTCCGCGGGGCGCCCGGGCCGCCCGAGCGGGATGCGCCCGACCAGCCCGGCCAGCACGTCGGCGGGCATGGCGGCCGTCATCGCCGTTTCGATCAACCCCGGGGCCACCGCGTTCACCCGGATCCGGGGGGCAAGTTGCAGGGCCAGGGCGCGGGTCAACCCCACCAGCCCGCCCTTGGAGGTGGAGTAGTTGTACTGGCCGAAGTTGCCCAGGTAGGAACGGGAACTGATGCTCACGATGGCGCCGCCGTCGGCCAGTCGGGGAAGCAGCGCGGCCGTGAGCCGATAGGCCGCCCCCAGGTTGACCTCCAGCACCGCGCCGAAATCCTCCGGGGTCATCTTCCCGATGCGGGCATCGCGAGTAATGCCGGCGTTGTTGACCAGGCCGACCAGCGGCGGCCCGTCGTCCGCCACCGCGGTGGCCACTGCGGCAACCCCTGCGGTGGTGGCCAGGTCGGCCACCACCGCCTCCGCCCCGCCGAGTACGGCGGCGGCGGCCTCCACCTCCGAGGCCCGGTCCACCAGGACCAGGGCATAGCCCGGGGCGAGCCTCCCGGCGATGGCGCGGCCGATCCCGGCAGCCGCACCGGTGACCACCACCCGGCCCTTCACGGCAGGGCCTTTCCCAGGTGATCGCCGCCGAGGCGCACCAACTCCCCCGTGGGGCCGCCGGGCGCCGCCTCGAGGAAGCGCGCCACCCATTCGGCCACCACCGCCGCGGGCGTCGATTCCTCGGTGGCCAGCACGTTCACCGGCACCCCGGCGCGGCGCATCTCGAAAGCGGCCGACCGGGCTCCCGACAGCAGGCCGGTGGCAACCATGGCGGCCCCCGGACCGCGCTGCCCGAGGAGATCGCGTTGATCCACCACATAGACGACGGGGGCGCCCGAAGCCAGGGCCTCCCGGGTCAAGGCGAATGCCTCCTGGAACTCGGCCAGGACGGCGCTCCAATCCTCGCCCACTGCCGGGTCGGCGACGAACACCAGCGCCCCGGCAAGACCGACCGGTTCGCCGAGCGCGGCCCCGAGGCCCTCGAGCCCCGACCCGGCCGGGCAGCGGACGGTGGCGGCCACGCCGACTCCCTTCTCGGTCCTCGGGTCGTACTCTGGCACAAGGAAGGGCCTCCCGGCGCCCAACAGGGCCTACCATCGCCGGCAGGCCCCAGGAGGTCACATGAGCCCCATCGACGTGGCCGCCCTCACCGCTCGCGTCGGCGAGGAGATCGGCGTCGGAGACTGGTTCGAGGTCACCCAGGAGCGCGTCGATGCCTTCGCCGACGCCACCCTCGACCACCAGTGGATCCATCGCGCCGGGCCGGAGGCGGACGCCGGCCCCTTCGGGGGCCCCATTGCCCACGGCTATCTGACCCTGTCGCTGCTCTCCCACCTGAACCGCACCTTGCCCCCGCTGGTGCCGGAGCGGCGGCTGACGATCAACTACGGCCTCGACCGGGTCCGCTTCATCACCCCGGTGCCCGTCGGCTCGCGGCTTCGCTCCCGGGCGGCGCTGGCCGCGGTTGAGCCCGTCGGTGACGGGGTGCAGGTCAAGTTCGCCATCACCATCGAGGTGGACGGCGCGCCGCGCCCGGCGGCGGTGGTGGAGGCCCTCACCCGGTTCTACGCCTGACGCTCAGACGGCTGCCGCCATGCCGGTGCCGCGCCGGGCAGGCCCGGATGCTCCGAGACGCGTCCTCAGGCGGCCGCCCCGGGGACCAGGCTCTCGAGCCGTTCCATCTGGGCCCGGCGCTCGACCAGCACGACCTCGGCGGCCGGCCGCCCTTCGGGCACCATCTCGGCCACCCGCCTCGCTGCGGGCAGGACCCGGGACTCGAGGTTCCCG
>JALOLI010000242.1 GCA_025456165.1 Acidimicrobiia bacterium
GGCCGCAAATGGACCGCCCTAGTCCCGCCCGCCCCGGCGGCGCGGTCCCTCACCCTCGCCTCGCCGAACGGGGGGCGGGTCCTGCGAGCGACCTTCGGCCCGGGCCACGGCCTGGTCATGGAAGGCTAGGCGGCGCAGACCGCACGCCGGGAACCTCCGCCGAGATCGCCGCCGTCACAGAAGCGTGGCAACCCTGATCAGCACCCTCCTGACCATCACCATCGCCCTCTCGATCGGCCTCGGGGCACTGGCCGCCGGCACCGGTGCCGGGCGCGCCCTGCAAAAGCGCTACGAGCGCTGATCCCGGGCGGCGCCGCTAGCCGGCGGCGCCGAACCCCAGCGAGTCGGCGATCTCCCCGGCCCAGGCAGCGACGGCGTCGAAGTCCCGCCAATCCCCTTCGGGCACCTTCAACGCCTTGACGATCGCCTTCTCTGCCAAGCTCAGCCGGCTCTTGTCGATCCGGCCGGCGAAGACCCGATGCTCCCGGGCGCCGACGATGGCAGTGATCTGCGCCACGTCCACCGGGTCCTCTTCCGGCTTCGGGGGGTCTCCCACCGGCCCGCTGGAGAACAGCCACACCGGCCGCTTGACCAGGAAGTCCCCGTGAGTCTCGGCCAGTTCCCGGGCCGACTTCTGCCAGCGGCCGGCGTAGACCGCGCTTCCCAGGACGACCGCGTCGTAGTCCTCGATGTCGGCCACATCACCCGCATCGGCCACGGTCGCGGTGATCCCCCGGTGGGCCAAGCCCTTCCCCAGCGCCGTGGCGATCTCGGCGGTGGACCCGTGCTTGCTCGCCGCTGCTACCAGGACCCGCATCTCGTCTCCTCCTCATTCCGTCGCCATCCATTATGGGCTCGAGAGGGGCCGGCGGTGCCGGCTCCTCTCATCAGCGTCCGCCGCCGAACCGGTCATCGGCCCGCGCCGCGCCGGCAGAGCGGCCCTCGAGCCAGCCCTGGCGCCCTTCGTGGTACGAATCGAAGGCAGCGGCGTAGGGCTTCAAGTCCAGCACCGGGGTGCCATCGATGAGGTCGAGGTCCGCGACGCGCAGCAACCGCCCTTCCCGGCACACCAGACGAATGGGCGAGATGCCTATGGGGTTGGGGCGCGCCGGCGCCCGGGTGGCGAACAGGCCCCGCTCCTCCGAGTCGAGAAAGGGGGTCACCTGCAAGCGCACCGGCCCGGACCGGTGCAGCCACGAGATCACCCAGACCCGATCGAACCCGTCCAGGTCGGCGAGACCGGCGGCAAACTCCTCGAAGATCTCAATGGTGCCGTGCGCCCCCTCTCCGGCAGAGGCCGGTTGCACCGGTGTGCCGTCGGGCACGGCGAAGGGGCTGTGCACCACCCCGATCGGCCGAATCTCGCGAAGCGAGTCGTTTCCCCCCGTCCGGTCGGCCTCAGCCGCCATGGCCCCCACCGTGGTGATGCTCCCCGCGGTGCTCGTGCACCCGGTCGGCCAGGTTGGCCAGGTCCCCACGGGCGTACCGGACGGCTGCGGTCTCGATGTCGGCCTCGTCGGTGAGCACCGCCTCGATGCCGGCAGAGCGCAGCGCGGCGAAGGCGCCGCTGCCCATCCCGCCGGCCAGGAGAGCGGAGCAGTCGGCGATGACCTGTGACATAGCCTGATGCTTGGCCCCGGGCCCGGGATCGGCGCCGCCGGCGAAGTCACGGTGGCTCGCCTTGGAGCGGGTCTCTCGCCCCACCACCACCCCGTCTTCCACGGTCACCACCACGTAATAGGGCGCCCGGCCGAAGTGCTGGGCGACTGTGCTCATGTCCTCGGACACGGCGGCGATCTTCATCGAGAGGCTCCCGTCTGGAGAGGGGCAGGGGTCTGCGGGTCGGCGGCCTACCGGGAGGGTAGTCAGGCCTGCCGCAGGCTCAACTGCAAAGGAGAGGGAGCGCTGCTGCGGCAGGCGTCCCGAGGGCACCGCCGGTCCTCTTCCGGCTCGGTTCCCGGCGATAATCGCGGCAGCGGGGCGGCGATCCCGAGGAGACGGCATGGACATCGCCTTCGGCCCGGTTCCTTCCCGGCGGCTCGGCCGCAGCCTGGGGATCAACAACATCCCGCCGAAGGTGTGCAGCTACGCGTGTACCTACTGCCAGGTAGGCGCCACCACCGAGCGCGGGATCGAACCCCGGGCCTTCTACCCGCCCGAGCAGGTGGCCCAGCGAGTGGCCGAGCGGGTGACCGCGGTCGCCGCTTCGGGAGAGGCCATCGACTACCTGGCCTTCGTGCCCGACGGAGAGCCGACCCTGGACTCCGGCTTGGGCCGGGCGATCGCCCTGCTGCGGCCGCTGGGCATCCCGATCGCCGTGATCAGCAATGCCTCGCTGATCTGGCGTCCTGAGGTCGCCGCCGCTCTGGCAGCCGCAGATTGGGTCTCGCTCAAGGTCGACACCGTCGACGAGATCGCCTGGAGCCGTCTGAATCGGCCCCATCCCGATCTGAGGCTGCCCGTGATCCTCGAAGGAATCCGCCGGTTCACCGCTGGCTTCCACGGCATCCTGGCCACCGAGACCATGCTGATCGCCGGGGTGAACGACGCCCCCGCCCTGCTGGAGGCCACCGCCCGTTTCCTCGCAGGGATCGGAGCCGCCGAAACCTACCTCGCCCTGCCTATCCGGCCTACCGCCCTGCCCGGGGTGGCCGCACCGCCTGCCGCCGCGGTGTCGGACGCCCGGCGGATCTTCCAGGCCCATCTGCCCCGGGTTGCCTGCCTGTTCGACGAGGCAGCCGGCCTCTTCTCCACGACCGGTGACATCCGACGCGACCTGCTGGCGACCTGCGCCGTGCACCCGATGCCGGAAGCGGCGGTGCGCACCCTGCTCCAGCGCTCCGGCGCCCCGTGGGGCCTCGTCGAGGAACTGCTCGCTGCGGGCCTGCTGATGGAGAAGAAGCACGAGGGCCACCGCTTCTTCGTCCACCGGCCCTCGCGCCATCCCTCACCGTCCAGCGAACCGGGCTGAGCCCACCAGCCGCCCTTCTCCCCCACCGACGGGCTGCATCGGTCAGAATGGGTGCGCGATGGGAGCCTCAACACCACTGCCCAACCGCCGGGAGGTGCTCACTCGGGAGCATGCGGCCGGCCGCCGGGTGGCCGCCGTCCTCCCCTACCACTACCCGCGCCCCTTGCTCCGGGCCTGCGGGTTCCATTCCATCGAGCTGTGGGGACCGCCGGGCGTGCCCCGGGACGAGGGCAGCCGGCACTTCCAGGCCTACACCTGCGACATCGTGGTGCG
>JALOLI010000243.1 GCA_025456165.1 Acidimicrobiia bacterium
AGCGGCGGGCCACCTCCTCGTCGCTCTCGGCCACGGTCACGGCATGGCCCGCTTCGGCCAGCTCCCGCACCAGGTGGCGGCCGATCTTGCCCGCCCCGATGACGATGATCCTCACGAGGCCTCCCCACCCTCCACGGCCAGGAAACGCCGCACCCGCGACGCCACCCCGCGCCGCACCGCCGCCACCACCAGGTCGCCCGGCCGCAGGAGGTCGGAGGAGGAAGGGATGAGCACGGTGCCGCTGCGCTGCACCGCCGAAACCCGCAGCTCCCCGGCGACCTCGAGGTCGGCCACGGTGCGCCCGGTGGCGCCCGCGCCCAGGACCATCTCCACCACCTGGACATCCCCCTCGGCGAACTCCAGGTGGTAGGCGAACTCCGGCTCGTGGACCCGCTCCACCACCACCCGGGCCACCAGCCGGGCCGTGGGGACGAAGTCCACCGCCAGGGCCCGGTACGCCGGCTCGCGCGCCGGGTCGTCCAGGCGGGCGATGGCCCGCGGCACGCCGAACACCCGCTCGGCCAACTGGACCGCCATGAGGTTGGCGTTGTCGCTCGGGGTGAGGGCGAGGAAGACGTCGGCTTCCTCGATGCCGGCGGCGCGCAGGGCGTCGACGTCGTAGGTGACCCCGACGTGCAGCGTGCCGTCGAAGGTCCGGCCGAGCAACTCGAAGGCCTCCTCGGACTCGTCGAGGAGGGACACGTCGTCGCCCAGGGCGCTCAGCGCCTGGGCGACCTCGCGCCCAACCCGACCCGAACCGGCGATGACTACCCGCATCACTTGGGCGATTGTAGGGACGGGCCGGTCCGGCCCGGGAAAAGCGGGCTCCCGGGCGGGTACGCTGCCGCCATGGCCGAGGACCGCCTGCACCGCACCTGGCTCCACTCCGACCGGTTCCTGCCGACGCGCTTCCTGCGCCCGGCGCTGCGCTTCACCCGCGTCGAGGCGGCGGGGGGATTGGTGCTGCTGGCGGCGGCGGTGGCGGCTCTGGTGTGGGCCAACCTCCCGGGAGGCGGGTCCTACGAGCGCTTCTGGGAGACCCGCCTGGACCTCACCCTGGGGCCCCTGGCCCTCCACGAGACGCTGCGCGGCTTCGTGGATCACGGCCTCATGACCCTGTTTTTCTTCGTGGTCGGCCTGGAGATCAAGCGAGAACTGATGCGGGGCGATCTGCGCGACCCCAGGACGGCCGCCTTGCCGGTCCTGGCCGCGGTCGGCGGCATGGTGGTCCCTGCCGCCATCTTCCTCGCCTTCGCGGGAGGCGGAGAGGCCGCCAGAGGCTGGGCAGTGCCGGTGGCCACCGACATAGCCTTCTCGCTGGGGATCCTGAGCCTGCTGGGGCCGCGGGTCCCCGTCGGCGCCCGCCTCTTCTTGCTGACGCTCGCCATCGTCGACGACATCGGCGGCATCGTCATCATCGCCGCGGCCTATACCGACGGCCTGTCGGTCTGGTGGCTACTGGGATCCCTGGGCGCCCTGGCGGCGGTGTGGGGAGCCAACCGGGCGGGAGTACGCTCCCTCGGCTTCTACGTTCCTGCCGCTTTCGCCGCCTGGCTGTGCCTGCTGGAGTCGGGCGTCCACGCCACACTGAGCGGCGTTGCCCTGGCCTTGCTGACCACGCCGGCATCCTTCTACACCCACGAGGAGTACCGCGACCGGGCCCGGCGCATCCTCGCCCGCCACGAGACCGCGGCGGCGGCTCCCCACGGCGGCGAGCGGATCGACGAGGACGCCCTGACACTGGCCGCCGTCGCCCGGGAGTCGGTGGCCCCCCTCGATCGCATGGAGCGGGCCCTCCACCCCTGGAGCTCCTTCCTGGTGGTGCCCCTCTTCGGCCTGGCCCACTCGGGGGTCCGCTTCGCCGGCGCCGACCTGGCCGCAGCCGTCACCCATCCCGTGGCCCTCGGCACGGCCCTGGGGCTGCTGGTGGGCAAGCTGGTGGGCATCTCCGCCTTCACCTGGCTGGCGGTGCGGCTGGGCTGGGGCCGCCTGCCGAAGCACACAACGTGGCGCCACATCGCCGGGGTGGCGGCGGTAGCCGGCATCGGTTTCACCGTGGCCCTCTTCATCGCCGGCCTGGCCTTCAGCGACCCCCTGCTGGCCGACCGGGCCACGCTGGGCATCTTCGCCGGATCGCTCCTCGCCGGCCTCGCCGGCTACTTGATCCTGCGCTCCGCGCCGCCGGCTCCGGACGAAGAGGCCTAGGAGCGCAATCACTCCCTCGGGCTAGAGTCCGCGGGAGTGGACAAGCGGTTCGCCTTTGCCGCCGCCGGCCTCGGTGCGGCCCTGGCCGGCATCTCGGTAGGCGCCTTCCTGCTCCTCGGCCCCCCGGGTGGCGAACTCCCGACGACCACAACTGCGGCGGCCGCGTCCACTGCAGCCACGACGACCACAGGGCCCGCAACCACCGCGGTCACCACGACCACCGCGGCGACCACCACCCTCCCCCCCGCCGCCGTCACCCTGGATCTCCCGGGCAACGCGCCTCTCGAACAGGCCGCCCGCACCTTCTACGCCTGGCTGGGCGACCGCGCCGGAGTGGTTCCCCCGCCGATGGCCGCCGGCCTGGCCGCCTTCCTGGGCCCCGTCACCGTCACCGAGGATCTGGTACTGACCGGGGAATCCGCAGCCGCGACCCTCGCCGGCGGCGCCGCGGTGGCGGTGGTGACGGCGGGAGAGGATGTTCTCCTCGCCGTCGACGAAGGCAGCGGCTGGCAGATCGTGGGGGCGAAGTTGCCCAGCCTGGGCCTGGAGGCCTGGTACGGGGAAGCGGTGCGCTTCGTCATGGTCATCGGCACCGACGCCCGCCCCGGCCAGAACGAGCCCTACTACCGGGGTGACAGCCTGCATCTCCTGGCCTCCAACATCGGCGCCGGCTCCGGGTCCATCGTCGGCTTCCCGCGCGACTCCTGGGTGGCCGCCCCCTACGGCAACGACAAGCTGACCCACGTCAACGCTCGCGCCGGCTCTGCCGCTGTGGTGCAGATCGCCCGCGACCTGACCGGCCTGCCCATCGAGGGCTACCTGGTGACCGGTTTCCGCTCCTTCCGGCGCCTGGTCGACACCTTCGGCGGGGTGGAGGTCGAGGTGCCCTTCGCCATGAACGACCCCAAGTCGAGCGCCTTCCTGAGCGCCGGCCTCCAGTTGCTGCTCGGCCAGGACGCCCTGGCGTTCTCCCGCAACCGCTCCATCTCGGGCAGCGACTTCACCCGCTCCTATCACCAGG
>JALOLI010000244.1 GCA_025456165.1 Acidimicrobiia bacterium
TCGTCTCCTCCCCGATGCTGGCCGCGATCGCCGCCCACTACGGGGCCCGCTTCGAGGCCACCCTCACCGGCTTCAGGTGGATCGCCAACGCCGCCCTAGACCTGGCTGCCGCCGAGGGAACCCGCTTCATCTTCGGCTACGAGGAGGCCCTGGGCTACACCGCCGGGCCGGTGGTGCGCGACAAGGACGGCATCTCGGCGGCGCTGCTCTTCGCCGAGATGGCGGCCCACTGCCGCGCCCTGGGGGAGACGGTCTGGGACCGCCTGGCCCGCCTCTACCGGCGCCACGGCCTGTGGGTGAGCACCCAGCGCAGCGTGGTCCGCCTTGGCCCGCAGGGGGCTGCCGAGATCGCCGGGGCCATGGAACTGCTGCGGCACCGGGTCCCGGAGCGCTTGGGAGATGCCGTGGTGGCCGGGAGCACCGACTTCCGCGACGGGGCGGAGGGGCGCCCCCGCTGGCTGGCGGCCACGGCCCTGGTGGCCCTCGACCTGGGGCCGGCCGGCCGGGCCCTGGTGCGTCCCAGCGGCACCGAGCCCAAGTTGAAGATCTACGTGGACCGCCGGGCGGCCCTGGGCGCCGGCGACGACCTCGCCCGCGTGGAGGCCGCCGCGGCGGCCGGGGCCCAGGCAGTGGCGGCGGACCTGGCGGCCTTCCTGGGCCTGGCGTAGAGGGGGCGCAAACCGCGGCGCTACCCTGCCCGGCCATGGCAGCGGCGCCGTCGCTCGAGGAGCGCGACCCCTTCATCGACCTGCTGCGTGTGGCCTGCATCGCAGTGGTGGTACTGGGCCACTGGGCGACCACGACGGTCGTCTGGGAGACCGACCGGGTGCTCAGCGTCAATGCCCTGGCCGAGATCCCCGGGACGCGGATCGCCACCTGGCTGCTGCAGGTGATGCCCCTCGTCTTCTTCGCCGGCGGCTTCGCCAACTCCGTCTCCCGGCGCCGGAGCACCGGCTACCTGGCCTACCTGGACCGCCGTCTGGGCCGCCTGTTGCTGCCCACCGGGGTGTTCCTCGCGGTCTGGCTCGCCCTGGGGATCGCCGCCGAGGCCCTCGACCCGGCTTCGGCGGGGAAGGCCCGGGCGGCCGAGGTGGCCGCCCTGCCGCTGTGGTTCCTGGGCATCTACCTGGTGGCGGTGGCCCTGGCGCCGGCCATGGAAGTCCTGCACCGGCGTTGGGGGCTGTGGGTCGCCGGAGGCCTGGCAGCGGCGGTGGGGATCGTCGACCTCATCTCCATCGGCTTTGGGCTGGAAGGCGTGGGCGGGGCCAACTACGCCTTCCAGTGGCTGTTCGCCCACCAGTTGGGCTTCGCCTACGCCGACGGCACCTTGCAGAGGTGGGGGCGGCGCGGGGCGGCCTGGCTGACTGCCCTCGGTCTGGGGGCTCTGGTGCTCCTCACCACGGTCGGCGGGTACCCGGTGAGCCTGGTGGGGGTCCCCGGCCAGGAGCGCTCCAACGCCCAGCCGCCCAGCCTGGCGATGGTGGCCTTGACTCTGTGGCTGGTGGGCCTGGCCCTGCTGTGGCGCCCGGCGGGGGAGCGGTGGCTGGCCCGGCCCCGGGCGCGCCGCCTGGTGGCCCGGGTTCACGCCGTGGTGCTGACCGCCTTCCTGTGGCACGTGACTGCCATCACGGTGGGGGCCGGGGTGGCCCGGGCTCTCGGCGCCCCGGAGCCGGCGATCGGCTCGGGCTTGTGGTGGGCCCTGCGACCGGCCTGGCTGGTCTGGCTGCTGCCGTTCCTCGCGGCGTTGCTCTGGGCCTTCGGGCGCTTCGAGAGGCACCCGGCGGGCCGGCCGATCGCCGAGCACCCGATGGCGGCGGCGGCCGCCGGCTTCGGGGTCTTCTCGATGGCGATAGGGATCCTCGGGTTCGGGGAGACCGGGTTCTTCCCCTTCGCCCCTGAGGTGGGGGAGCACATCCTCATGTTCACCTTCAACCCCTTGCAGGACCTGATCCATGTGGCGCTGGGAGGAGGGGTCCTTTGGGCTCTGGGCTGGCGCCGCGCGGCCGCTGCCGGCCTGGCCGCCGCCGGGGCGGGTCTCTTCCTGGCAATGGGCGCCCTGCGCCTGGGCGGCTGGGGCCCCGCACGGTGGCTGGGCATGGACGAGTTCACCGCCTGGGCGCATGTGATCGTGGGGGCGGCGGCCCTGATTGCCCTGGGGGCGACTGCCTTGGGGGCCATCGTGCAGGAGGGGCGTCTCAGGGAGCCCCCGGCGCCACGTTGAGCCCGGCGGGGGGGCGCGGCTCCTCGGCGGGGCACGAGGTCTCCTGTGACGACTCGGCAGGCGGGCGCCGCGTTGTCTAGTGTGTTCATTGATAATCGATGATCCGTGAGGGATCCTCGACTGAGGAGGAGGAGGAGGCGATGAGGAAACGCCGTTTGCTCGGCGTCCTGCTCGTGTCGGTGCTGCTGCTGGCCCTGATCGGCCCGGCAGGCGCGGTGACGGAGCACCAGCCGGTCTTCCACACGACGGCGGGGCCGATGACCGAGAGCCAGGTAGGGGACATCCTGGCGCATCAGCACATGTTCGTGGAGTTCGGGGTTGAGGACCCCGTGGCCTATCTGAGCTCCAAGCGCGGCGAGGTCCTTGGGGTCATCGGGCCGATGGTGCAGGAAGTGAAGGACCTCGGGTACAGCGTGTTCGTCGACCCAACGATGGAGGGAGTGGGCCGGCGTCCCGACCTCGTCAAGTACGTGGCTCGCCGAGTCGGCATGCCGACGATGATGGTCACCGGTTTCTACTGGGATCCCTACCTCCCGGACTGGGTGCGCACCGCCTCTGTGCCGCAGATCACCCAGTGGCTTATGAAGGAGTTGCGGGTCGGTGTTGACGGCACCTTCGTGCGGGCCGGCTGGATCAAGCTCTCCCAGAGTTGGGGCGGCATCACCCCCGACGAGATGAAGGTGCTCGAGGCAGCTTGCGACGCAGCGAAGCGGACCGGCGCTTCCATCGGCAGCCACATCCTGTCGGGCGGCACGGCGCTGGCCGTCATCGACGCCCTCGAGGGCTTCGGCTGCGACCCGCATCGGTTCATTTGGATCCACGCCCCCTACACCGCGTTCTCTGAACCGGACGGCATGGACGCGCTGCTCGAGGCGGCCGCTCGCGGCGCCTACATCAGCGACGACTTCATCGGGAGCCAGTTCTGGGCGGCGTGGCTCGACGGCACCAACCCGAACTCGCGCCACATTGAAGTGATCCAGACGCTGGCGCTG
>JALOLI010000245.1 GCA_025456165.1 Acidimicrobiia bacterium
GATCAGCCACCAGGCGGTGACCACTCCCGCCAGGTGGGCCATGAGCCAGTTGGCCAGGGTGTACATCTGCGCCTCCCGCCGGCATGCGTTGCGCTCGAGTCGCACTGTAGGCCGGGCCGGGTTGCGGTGGCATAAAGCCCGGGATCAGCCCCCGATCAGGTACCACCTTTCCAGGTTCCAAGTGGCAGGCCGGGAGGGGTGGGGGCTGGGCCCGGCCACGAGGTCGCCCCACCAGGCCATAGCGAGGCCCCGGGTGGCCAGGGGAATGAGCACCACCTGGTCGGCAAGGATCCCTTCGGCTTCGGCGGCCAGGGCCATGACGCGGTCGCGGTCGGCAGTGGTGCGCATCTCCTCGAGCAGGGCGGCGTAGCGGGCGGTGGTGGCGCCGAACACGGTGGAGGCCGCCTGGTCGAAGTCCTCACCGTACCCGTCGACGGCGGGGGTGCCCCAGCGCTGGTAGTTGAGCCCGAGTGGCGGGGGCCCTTCCGGGTCCCAGTAGGCCAGAGTGCGTGCCGCCCCGCTCGCCCCGGCCGGCTGGTCCCAGGCCCACAGGCCCAGGTCCCAGTCGCCGCGAGCGAAGGTGCGCCCGAAGAAGAGCGCCGCATCCTCGACGACGAGGCGGGCGTCGCACCCAACCGCATCGAGCATCTCTGCCACCAGGCCCCCGACCTCGGACCGGAGGGAGCCTTCGGCGGTGGTGGTCACCACCACCACCGGCGGCTCGGCGGCGCAGTCCCGGCCGGCAGCGGCGCAAGCGTCGTCGATCAGCGAGGCCGCCAGGCCGGGGTCGTAGGCGTAACGGTCCCATCCGGAGCCGGCCGCGACCGGCGAGAGGTCGAGGAAGGAGGCCAGAGGGCCGTCGTTGACCCACGAGGCCGACCCGGCGAGGGCAGCGCGGTCGATGGCGTGGGCGACGGCGCGGCGGAAGTCCGCCGAAGCGTTGAGGGAGACGCGGTTGCGGTCGTTGGCCCCGAACTGGAAGGCGAGGTGCTCCCAGACCGTGCCGTCGCCGACGGCCACGAGCACGCCGTCCAGGCTGCCGAGCCGGTCGATGACATCGGGCCAGTCCCCGAGGCTGATGGCGTCGAAGTCGCCCCGGCTGAAGCCCTCGACGGCCTGCCGGGCCCCCTCGACGAAGCGGAAGGAGGCGGCCTCGAGGTAGGGCAGAGGTCGGCCGGCGGCATCGGTGCGCCAGTAGGCGGTGTTGCGCTCGAAGACGGCCACGCTGCCGGTGGACCCCGGGGAGGCGCCGGTCTCCGCCCATCCCAGGAAGCGGAAGGGCCCGGCCGACGGCCAGGGCCGGGCGGACCAGTCGGCGAGGGGATCGGTGCCCTGCACCGCGTGGCGGGGAAGGACCACTCCGAAGAGCCGCTCGTAGTCGATGGTCGGGCGCGGCAGGCTGAAGGAGAAGGTCTTGTCGCCCGCGGCCACCGATTCCGGGAGGATCTCGGCGTAGAGGGAAGCGTCCGCGTCGGGGAGGCTGAGGCCGGTGATCGCCTCATATGTGAAAGCGAAGTCCTCGCCCGATACCGGCACGCCGTCCTCCCAGACGGCCTCGGGCCGGATGCGGTAGGTGACGTTCATGGTGCCGTCCGGCCGGACCACCACGCCGCCGTTGGCCACCGTGGGTATCTCGACGACGAGGTCGGGCATGAAGTCGAAGGAGGCCGGATCCACTTCCCAGGAGCCGGCCAGGAAGGCCTCGCCGAGGTCGGCGACGAACCCTTCGGACCAGGGGCTGAACGAGAACGGAGCCGAGGGGGCGACGACTGCGAGAGCGACGCTGCCTCCCACGGGGACGGTCTCCGGCAGGGTGGTCGTGGTGGTCGTGGGCCGCACGGGGCGGGTGGTGGTGGTAGCGGGTGCCGTGGTGGCCGGAGCCGTCGAGGAGGCAGTGGTAGTCGACGGGGCAACGGTCCCGGCCGAGCCGTCGTCGCTGCAGGCGGCGACGGCCACCAGGATGAGCATCAGGGCGACGAAGCGCCGCATCCCTGCAGGCTAACCCAGGGTGGCGGGTGTGGTCCCTGGGGAGCGAGGTGACCTCTGCCGGGCCGCCCGGCGGAAGGCCCCCCGGTGGGGGCCGTCAGGGGATCATCGACTCGAGGTCGGCTTCCCGTTGCTCCAGCTGGGAGGCGACCTCACGGGCCTGGTCGAGCACGGCGGCGGGGCTGCCGGGCTGGTCTCCGGCGGGCGGGGCGGTGGTGGGCGCCGGCCCGGCGGTGGCGCAGGCGCCGAGCGCCAGGCCGAGCGCGGCCAGGAGAGCGGCGAGGGCACGGCGGCATCTCATGTCCGCGTCATCGGCACCGGGCGCCCCCCGCCTTGAGGGGTGATGGCGCGGCGCGACCCGATACCATCGCCGGTCATGACCGCACTCGACGTCTCTGCCGTCCGCTCCCGGTTCCCCGCCCTTTCCCGAACCGAGGAGGGGCGCCCCGTCGCCTACCTCGACGGCCCCGGGGGCACCCAGGTGCCGGCCGGGGTGATCGAGGCGATGGCCGGACGCCTGCGGGTGGGCACCTCCAACATCGGCGGCGCCTTCGGGGCCAGCCTGGAGGCCGACGCGGTGGTGGAGGCCGCCCGGGAAGCGACGGCCGACTTGCTGGGCGGGCGCCCCGAGGAGGTCGCCTTCGGCCAGAACATGACCAGCCTCACCTTCGCCGTGAGCCGGGCGCTGGCTCGCTCCTGGGGGCCGGGAGATGAAGTGGTGGTCACCCGCCTGGATCACGACGCCAACGTCACCCCCTGGCGTCTGGCCGCCGCCGACCGGGGGGCGGCGGTGCGGCTGGTGGACTTCGACCCGGCCGACGGCACCCTGGACCTGGCTCACCTGGAGCGCGTGCTGGGCTCCCGTACGCGCTTGCTGGCGGTGACGGCCGCCTCCAACGCCCTCGGCACGGTGCCCCCGGTGCGGCGGGCGGCCGACCTGGCACACGCCGCCGGGGCCCTGGTCTACATCGACGCGGTGCACTACACCCCGCACCGCCTGGTGGACGTGGCCGCCCTGGGGGCCGACTTCCTCGCCTGCTCGGCCTACAAGTTCTTCGGGCCCCACACCGGGGTGTTGTGGGGGCGGGAGGCCCTGCTGGAGGCCCTGGAGGCCTACAAGGTCGTCCCGGCCCCGGACTCGGGACCGGGCAAGTGGGAGACCGGCACGCAGTCGTTCGAGTCCCTGGCGGGGGTGGCCGCCGCCGTCGACTACCTGGCGAGT
>JALOLI010000246.1 GCA_025456165.1 Acidimicrobiia bacterium
CGACTGGGAGCACTTCTGGGACCTGGAGGCCGCCGGCCTCACCATGTACGGTCAGATGACCGCCGGTTCGTGGATCTACATCGGCACCCAGGGCATCCTCCAGGGCACCTATCAGACCTTCGCCGCCGTGGGGGAGCGTTGCTTCGGCGGCAGCCTCAAGGGGACTCTGACCCTGACCGCCGGCCTCGGGGGCATGGGCGGGGCCCAGCCTCTCGCCGTCACCATGAACGAGGGGGTGGCGCTGGTCGTGGAGGTGGACCCGGCTCGCATCCGCCGCCGTCTGGAGACCCGCTACCTGGACACCATGGCCGGCAGCCTGGACGAGGGGGTGGCCCTGGCCCTGGCGGCCAAGCGGGAGGGCCGGGCCCTCTCCATCGGCGTGGAAGGCAACGCCGCCGAGGCCTTCCCGGAACTGCTGCGCCGCGGCGTGGAGATCGACATCGTCACCGACCAGACCTCGGCCCACGACCCGCTGAACGGCTACGTGCCGGCGGGGCTCTCGCTCGATGCCGCCGCCAGCCTGCGGGCCAAGGACCGCAGCGGCTATGTCGCCGCCGCCCGGGCTTCGATGGCCCGGCACTGCGAGGCCATGGTGGGCTTCCAGAGGGCGGGCGCCGAGGTCTTCGACTACGGCAACAACCTGCGGGGAGAGGCCGTGCTCGGGGGTTTCGCCGATGCCTTCGCCTACCCGGGATTCGTCCCGGCCTACCTGCGACCCCTGTTCTGTGAAGGCAAGGGCCCCTTCCGCTGGGTGGCGCTCAGCGGCGACCCGGCCGACATCGCCGCCACCGACCGGGCGGTCGGGGCCCTCTTCCCCGACGACCGCCCGCTGCAGCGCTGGCTGCACCTCGCCGAGGAGCGGGTGGCCTTCCAGGGATTGCCGGCTCGCATCTGCTGGCTGGGCTACGGGGAGCGCCACCGGGCCGGCCTGGCCTTCAACGACCTGGTGCGCTCCGGCGAGGTCAAGTGCCCCATCGTGATCGGGCGAGACCACCTGGACTCGGGCTCGGTGGCCTCCCCCTACCGGGAGACCGAGGCGATGGCCGACGGCTCCGATGCCATCGCCGACTGGCCGATTCTCAACGCCCTGCTCAACACGGCCTCCGGCGCCGCCTGGGTGGCGGTGCACCACGGTGGCGGGGTGGGCATGGGAAAGTCGATCCACGCCGGCGCCCAGGTGGTGGCCGACGGCACCGCCGACGGCGCCCTCCGCCTGGAGCGGGTGCTGACCAACGACCCCGGCACCGGGGTGATGCGCCACGCCGACGCCGGCTATCCCCGGGCGGTCGACGTGGCCCGGGAGCGGGGGGTGCGGATCCCCATGCTGGGGACATGAGCCGCGACCTGCTCGTCTCCGGGATCGGCGAACTGGCCACCAACGCGCCGCGGTCGCCCGACCTGGTGGGGGCGATCCGGGATGCCGCGGTGGCGGTTCGCGCCGGGCGGGTGGCCTGGGCCGGGCCGGCGGCGGATCTCCCCGCGGCGCACGCCGGCCTGCCGCGCTTGGATGTGGACGGCCGGGCGGTGGTCCCCGGCTTCGTGGACGCCCACACCCATCTGGTCTTCGCCGGCGACCGGTCGGACGAGTTCTGCCGGCGCCTGCGCGGCGAGGCCTACGAGGAGATCCTGGCCTCGGGCGGCGGCATCCACTCGACCGTGGCGGCCACCCGCGAGGCCTCCTTCGACGAACTGGCGGCGGCGGCAGCGGCCCGCGCCTGGCGCCTCCTGCGCCAGGGCACCACCACCGTCGAGGTCAAGTCGGGCTACGGCCTCGACACGGCCACCGAGGTGAAGATCCTCGAGGCGGCCCGGGCGGTGGGGGAACGGGTTCCCATCGACGTGGTACCCACCTTCCTGGGGGCGCATGTGGTCGCGCGGGGCGTGGCCCGGGAGGAGTACCTGGACCTCGTGACCGGGGAGATGCTGGCCGCCTGCGCCCCGCTGGCCCGTTACTGCGATGTCTTCTGCGACCGGGGGGCGTTCTCGGTGGACGAGGCGCGCCGGGTGCTGCGCGCCGGCCTGGAGAAGGGTCTGCGACCCCGGATCCATGCCGAGCAACTGGCCCGCACCGGCGGCGCCCGGCTGGCTGCCGAGGTGGGCGCCGCCTCCGCCGACCACCTCGACCACGCCACGCCGGAGGATGCGGCCGCCCTGCGGCAGGCGGCGGTGGTGGCGGTGCTGCTGCCGGCGGCGTCGTTCTCCATGCGCACCCCCCAGGCCCCGGCCCGGATGCTGTGGGATGCCGGGGTGACGGTGGCCCTGGCCACCGACTGCAACCCGGGGACCTCGTATGCGGAGAGCATGCCCTTCGTCATCGCCCTGGCCTGTCTGCAGATGGGCCTGACTCCGGAGGAGGCGCTGTGGGCCGCCACCCGGGGCGGGGCCCTGGCCCTCGACGAGCCGGACAAGGGGTGGGTGGTCGAGGGGGCGGTGGCCGACCTGGCGGTGCTCGACGCCCCGTCCTATCGCCACCTGCCCTACCGCCCGGGCAGCGACCTGGTATGGACCGTGGTCAAGGACGGCGGGGTGGTGGTGGGGTGAGCGCCCGGGCCCCGCTCGCCATCGGCCTGAGCGTTGCCGCCTTCCCTGAGAGCCGGGCTCGCCCCGGAGTGAGCGCAAGCCCCCGGGCGTCGGAGTAGCCTTTCGGCGACATGCTTCCCGGAGACGGCGGTGTGCTTCTCGCCTGAAGCCGATCTGGTGGCGGGGATCGTGGTGAGCGGCGTTGGGGTCGACGCGCTGCGGCGCGTCCCGCACCGCCGCTACCTGCCCCTGGCCCTCCTGCCCCTGGTCCTCGGCCTGCACCAGGTGGTGGAGGCCTTCGCCTGGTGGGGGATGGAAGGCGACCTGCCCCACCCGGTCGGGGACACCGCCGCCTGGATCTACCTGGCGGTGGCCTTCCTGCTGCTCCCGCCTCTGGTCCCCGGGGCCATCTTCTCGGCGGAGGCCGATCGAAGGCGCCGGGCCCGCCTGCTTCCCTTCGTCGTCCTGGGGGCCGGGGTGGCAGCCGCGCTGCTCCCCGGCTTGCTCAACAGCGGGGCCGGGGGCGAGGTGGCCTGCCGCTACATTGCCTACGACGCCGGCATCTCCTACGGCGGCTATGTGCTGCCCTTCTACGTGGCGGCGGTGTGCGCTCCCATGCTGCTGTCGGGCAGCCGCCGCCTGCTGATCTTCGGGGTGGCCAACGTGGTGG
>JALOLI010000247.1 GCA_025456165.1 Acidimicrobiia bacterium
GCCGGCGGGGTGGCGCGGCTCGCCGGGCGGCGCTGGTGGCTCCTGGCGGTGGTGCTGGCCGGGGCGTCCGGTGCCTCCGGCGCCCTGGCGGCGGCGCGCCAGCACGACGCCCTGGCGGCCCCGGTGCCGGCGGGACGGGTGGTGCTGGCCGGGGTGGCGGCGGGAGACGCCGCTCCCTGGGGGGAGGGCGAGCGCTTCATCCTGCGGCCCAGCCACCTGGGCGGCGAGGGGGACTGGCGGCCCTGGGCGGGACCACGCCTGGCGGTGAGCGGGCCGGCGGGCGGGATCGCCGCCGGCGAGCGGGTCCTGGCCGCCGGCACGCTGCGGCCGGCTTCCTTCTCAACTCGCTCCGGGCCGGTGGCGGGGGTCATGGAAGCCAGGACCGTGGAGCGATTGGGACCGGCCGCCGACCCTCTCTTCCGTACGGGCAACCTCCTGCGCCGCCGGGTCCTCACCGGGGTGGCGGCCTTCGGATCCCGGCCCGAAGCGGCGCTGCTCGCCGGATTCCTGATCGGGGACGAGAGCGGTCTGGGGGACGCCGACGCCGAGGCGTTGCGCCTGGCGGGATTGAGCCACTTCGTGGCCGTCTCGGGGAGCAACGTGGCGCTGTTCCTCACGGCGTGGTGGCTGGCGTCGGGGCCGCTGGGCTGGGGGCCGCGACGCCGGGCGCTACTCGGCCTGGCCGGCCTGGCGGTGTTCGTCGTCGCCACCCGCTGGGAGGCCTCGGTGGTGCGGGCGGCTGCCATGGCGGCGCTGGTGCTCATCGGGCGCCTCGTGGGGAGGCCACTGGACGGCTGGACCGCCCTCGGCGGGTCGGTCACGCTCCTCCTCCTGGTCTCGGGCGACCTGGCGGGAGACGCCGGGTTCCAGCTTTCGGTGGCGGCCACCGCCGGGGTCCTGGCGGGGGGCGGCCTGTGGAGGGGGCGGCGCCCGCGCTGGGCCTGGGCGGCCCTGGGGGCGACCGTATCCGCCCAGGCGGCGGTGGCTCCGTTGCTGCTGATGCACTTCGGCGCGGTGCCGCTGTTCGCCCCGCTGACCAACGTGGTGGCGGCTCCTCTGGTGGCGCTAGCGACGACTGCCGGGGGGATCGGGGTGGTCACCGGCCTGCGGGCGCTCACCGGCATCGGCCTGCTTGCGGCCGACGGGGTGCTGGCCGTGGCCCGGTTCGGCCGGGACCTGCCGCAGTTGGGCTGGGCAGGAGTGGTTCTGGCCGGCGGGGCTGCCCTCCTCGCCCGGCGGCCCCGGCTGCGTCCTCTGGTGGCGCTGGGCGGAGTGCTGGCAGTGGGGGCGATGACCCTGCCCGCGGCGGGCCCGCCGGCGGGTCCCCAGGTGGTGTTCCTCGACGTGGGCCAGGGCGACGCCGCCCTCCTGTGGGGCCCCTCGGGAGAGGTGATCCTGGTGGACGGGGGGCCCGACCCGGCCCTCCTGCGCCGCGCCCTGCGCCGCCGGGGGATCCAGCACATCGACCTGCTGCTGGCCACCCACGGTCATGCCGACCACCTGGCCGGACTCGAGGGGATCACCGACTGGGCGGTGGTCGGGAGATTCTGGCACTCCGGCCAGGAGGGAGAGGTGCCCGGGGCGCTGCTCCGTGAGATGTCCGCCGCCGGGGTTCCGGCCGAGGTGCCCGCGGCCGGCTGGCAGGCACAGATCGGCGCCTTCCACCTCGATGTCCTTGGGCCGCGACGGCGCTACGCCTCACCCAACGACGGGTCGCTGGTGCTGCGGGTGACGGCGGCCGGGACGATCGTGCTGCTGCCCGGCGATGTGGAGGCCATCGCCCAGGCCGACCTGGGGCCCTTGCCCTCCGATGTGCTGAAGGTGCCGCATCAGGGCGCAGCCACCAGCGACCTGCGCTGGCTGGCTGCCTCGGCCGCCGGGGTGGCGGTGATCAGCGTGGGCCCCAACGACTTCGGCCATCCGGCGCCGGAGGTGATCACCGCGCTCGAGGCCGCCGGGGCGCGGGTGCGCCGCACCGATCTGGAGGGGGACGTGGTGGTGGCTCTCGGCGGGTAGGCACCTGCCGGGATGGCGACCACCCGGCCCGTCCCCTGTGTCATCCCTTCCCGCTACGGTGATCCCGTGATCAACGCCTCCGTGCTCCTCGTGGCCGGGCCGGGTGACGCCGGGCCGGGCGACCGCGACGAGATGTTGCGGCGCGGCTACGCCGCCCTCGAGGAAGCGGGGGTGGAGGGGGTCGATCGCCTCGACGTGCCGGCCAAGGGAACGGCTGGAGAGGAAACCGAGGGTGGCCTGCGGGCCGACGTCCAGGGGATGGTGCCCGCCCTGCAGAGCGGTTCCCTCTTCGGAGGGCGCCGGGGCCTGCTGGTCGTCGACGCCCAGAACCTCCTCAAGGCCGAGGCCGAGGCCGCCGCCCACCTCGTGGCCGGGCTCGACGGCGGCGGGGCCGTGGTGTGCTTCGTGTCGGCCGGCCCGCTGCCCGCCCCTCTGGCGAAGGTGGTGGAGCGCCTGGGCGAGAAGCTCACGGTGAAGAAGATCCGCGAGCGCGACGCCCTCGAGTGGCTGGCGGGGGCGGCCCGGGCCCGCAAGCTGAGCCTGGGAGCCGAGGCCACCGCCGCCCTCATGCAGCGCTTCGGCTCCGACATCGCCTCGCTGGGCCAGGCCCTCGACCAGCTGGCCATGGTGGAGGGGCCCATCACCGCCGCCGAGGTGGCCTCCCGGTTCCGCAACCGGCCCGACGAGCCCATGTGGCACTACGCCGACGCCGTCGGCGAGGGCGACGCCGCCACGGCCTTGCGGCGCCTGGCCGACTTCCTCACCCACGGGCATCCACTGCAGTTGCTGTCGTTCCTCGAGGGCGACCTGCGGCGGCGGGCCCTGGCCCGGGCCGCTCCCGACATCGAGACCTTCGCCGAGTGGGCGGGGAGCAGCGCTTCGCAGTTCCCGATACAGAAGGCCTGGAAGGCTCGGGGCCGAACGACCCCCGAACTCCTGCACCGCGCCCTCGATGCTCTCAGCCGGGCCGATCTGCAGCTGAAATCCATGCCCGAGGCCACCCACCGGCTCACCCTGGAGCGGCTGACGGTGGCCCTTTCCCTCTGGTACGGGGGTCGCGGGGCACGGCGGGGCTGAGGGGGTGCGCCAATAGGCCGCCGCCCCTCGCCGGATGTCGGCCGACGGTCGGGCGGCATCCGGCCCTGAGGCGGACCTATTCGCGTACCCCCTGA
>JALOLI010000248.1 GCA_025456165.1 Acidimicrobiia bacterium
GCCCGGGTGCTGGGCGCCTACTTCGGCCACCGCCGCCAGACCCTCGATTACCGCTACTACATGGGGCACCGGGCTCCCCACACCACCTCGAACATGTACCTCAAGGGTGCCGTGGCGGACGCCGCCCGCTCGGTGTTCACCGGCCTCATCCGCATCGAACCGGAAGGCCAGGGCTCCGACGCCATGCAGACCAACAAGAACCTGGTGCTGTCGGAGGGAGCCGAGGCCCACTCGGTGCCCAACCTGGAGATCCTGGCCAACGAGGTCCGTTGCGGCCACGGCTCCACGGTGAGCCCCCTCGATGCCGAGCAGCGCTACTACCTGATGAGCCGCGGCCTCGACGAGGCCCGGTCCGACCGGCTGCAGGTGAAGGGCTTCTTCGAGGACGTCCTGGCCCGCTTTCCCCAGGCCGGACTGGAACCTCCGCTGCGCCGGGCCTTCATGAGCCGCTACGAGGACCTCGAACGGGGGGAGGGTCGATGACCCGCTTGCTCGTGGCCTCCCTGGATCTCCTGCCCGACGGCGCCGGCGCCCGGGTCGAGGCGGCCGGGCGGCACCTGGCCCTGTTCCGCCGCGGCGCCGAGGTGTTCGCCCTTGGTGACCGCTGCAGCCACGCCGAGGCTTCGCTGGCCGAGGGGGAGGTCTTCGGGGAAACCGTGGAGTGCCCCCGGCACAGCGCCACCTTCGACCTGCGCACCGGGGCCGCCCTCTCCTTGCCCGCCACCCACCCGGTGCCGGCGTACCCGGTCGAGGTAGTGGGCGGCGAGGTCTTCGTCCACGTGCCGGCCGGGGAGGAGGGGTCATGAGCGCGGCTCTGGTGGTGCGGGGCCTGGAGGCCCGTCTCGGCGACCTGTCCATCCTGAAGGGAGTGGACCTGGAGGTGCCGTACGGCGAAGTGCACGCCCTCATGGGTCCCAACGGCTCGGGCAAGTCCACCCTGTGCCACGTCCTCATGGGCAAGCCGGAGTACACCGCCACCGGCTCGGCTCTGGTCGGCGGCACCGAGGTGCTGGGGCTGCCGGTGGACGCCCGCTCGCGAGCCGGCCTCTTCATGGGCTACCAGTATCCGGTCGAGGTGCCCGGGGTGACGCTGCAGGAACTGCTCGACGAGATGGGGGAGGCCGCGGGAGCGGGCCCGGAGTACCGCGCCACGGTGGCAGCGGCGGCGGAGCGCCTGGCCCTGGGGCCCTTCCTGGGACGGCCGGTCAACGAGGGCCTGTCGGGGGGCGAGAAGAAGCGCTCCGAGATGCTGCACCTGCTGGCGCTGCGTCCCCGGGTGGCGGTGCTCGACGAGATCGACAGCGGCCTCGACATCGACGCGGTGCGCGAAGTGGCGGCGGCGGTGGAGGCGATGCGCAGCCCCGACCTCGGGGTGCTGGTCATCACCCACTACAGCCGCATCCTGCGCTACATGACCGTGGACCGGGTGCACGTCATGGCCGCCGGCCGGGTCGTCCGCTCCGGGGACATGAGCCTGGCGGCCGAACTGGAGAGCGGGGGCTACGACGTCATCCTGCGAGAAGCGGGAGAGGCGGCGGCGCCGGCACCCGGGAGAGACGACTTCCTCCGCGGCCTCTAGACCTGGCGACCGCTTTCCGCCAGGGCCTGGGCCAGGGTGGCCCAGGGCAGGTCGGCGCACTTGATCCGCACCGGGAACCGGCGCACCCCCTGCAAGGCCTCCAGGTCGCCCAGCGCGGCGCCCGGGCGGGCGGGGTCGATGCCGGCGTCGCCCGGCTCGATCTCCATCATCGCCTTGAACCGGTGGATGAGGGCTTCGACTTCGGCGATGGTCTTGCCGGCGACGGCTTCGGCCATCATCGATGCCGAGGCCTGGCTGATGGAGCATCCCCGGCCCTGGAGGCGCACGTCGGCGATGCGATCACCGTCGAGGGCCAGGTCGAGGGAGATCTCGTCGCCGCAAAGGGGGTTCTGCCCGTCGGCGTGGGCGTCGGGGTGGTCCAGGCTGCCCCGGCGCCGCGGGTTGCGGTAGTGGTCGAGGATCACCTCGCGGTAGAGGTCGTCAAGCGACACCGAAGAGCCTCCTCGCCTCGGCCAGCGCCGGGATCAGGGCGTCCACCTCTTCCCGGGTGTTGTAGAGGTAGAAGGAAGCCCGGGCGGTGGCCATCACCCCCAGCAAGTGGTGCAGAGGATTGGCGCAGTGGCGCCCGGCGCGGATGGCGATCCCCTGCTCGTCGAGGATGGTGGCGAGATCGTGGGGGTGGATGTCGGCCAGGGTGAACGAGATCACCCCGCCGCGCTCGGCCACATCGGCGGGGCCGTACACGGTGAGCCCGGGCACCTCGGCCAGGCGCTCCAGGGCGTAGCCGGTGAGGTCGGCTTCGTGGCGGCGCACCTCGTCCATGCCCACCGCACTGAGGTAGTCGACCGCCGCCCCGAAGCCCACCGCCTCGGCGATGGGCGGGGTCCCGGCCTCGAACTTGTGGGGGACCGGGGCCCACGACGACTCATGGAGGCCCACGTCGCGGATCATCTCGCCCCCGCCCTCGGCCGGCTCCATGGCCTCCAGCAGGTCGAGGCGCCCCCACAGCGCCCCGATGCCGGTGGGGCCGAGCATCTTGTGGGCGCCGAAGGCCACGAAGTCGGCGCCCAGCGCCCCGACGTCGGTGGGCAGGTGCGGCACCATCTGCGCCGCGTCCACCACCGTGATCGCCCCGGCCGCCCGGGCGGCGGCGGCCACCTCGGCCACCGGGGGGATGGTGCCGAGCACGTTGGACATGCCCGAGATCCCGACCACCTTCACCCGCCCATCGAGCGCCGCGTCCAGGCCGCTCAGGTCCACCCGGAAGTCGGCGGTCAGCGGCAGGTAGGCCAGTTCGGCGCCGGTGTGCCGGCAGATCAGCTGCCAGGGGACCACATTGGCGTGATGCTCCATGGTGGTCAGCAGGATGCGGTCCCCGGGCCGGAGGTGGTACAGGCCCCATCCGTAGGCCACGGTGTTGACCGCCGAGGTGGTGCCCCGGGTGAAGACGATCTCGCGCGGTGAGGCGGCCTTGACGAAGGCGGCCACCTTGGCCCGGGCGCCCTCGTACAGGTCGGTCGCCTCCTGGGCCAGGGCGTAGGCCCCGCGGTGGACGTTGGCGTTGTGCCGCCGGTAGTAGTCGTCCATGGCGTCGAGCACCTGGACCGGCTTCTGGGTGGTGGCCGCCGAGTCGAGGTA
>JALOLI010000249.1 GCA_025456165.1 Acidimicrobiia bacterium
GTCCCGGCCCCGGACTCGGGACCGGGCAAGTGGGAGACCGGCACGCAGTCGTTCGAGTCCCTGGCGGGGGTGGCCGCCGCCGTCGACTACCTGGCGAGTTTGGGGCAAGCCGCCGCCCGCCGGGAGCGCCTCGCCGCAGCCTACGCCGCCATCCGGGAGCACGAAGAGGCCCTGGCCCGCCGCTTCCTGGCCGGGGTGGCCGCCTTGTCCCAGGTGCGCCTCTACGGCCTCGCCGAACCAACTCGCCTCGGCGAGCGGACTCCCACCTTTGCCCTGGAGGTGGCCGGCCTGTCGTCCGAGGAGGCGTCCCGCCGACTAGGGGACCAGGGTCTTCATACCTGGAGCGGTGACTACTACGCCGTTGGGGTCATGGAGCACCTGGGCGTCGCCTCCCGGGGCGGCCTGCTCCGCATCGGCTTCGTGCACTACAACACCGCCGCGGAAGTGGATCGGGTGCTGGCGGCGCTGGCGGGCCTGAGGGGCTGAGGGGAGCCGCCGGGCGGGTCCGATCCTGAGGGTCAGGCTTTCAGGATCGCGTGATCGCCCAAGAGAGCGCGGGGTGGGAAGGGATCCGGGGGCATCGCCTCCACAGGGGGAGCCGCCGCCGGAGTCGCCCCCGGTTCGCCGGAGGGCAGCACCAGAACGAAGCTGCTCGGCTGCCCGCGCCGGTAGTTGAGTTCGCCGCCCATGAGCCGGGCGAGGCGGCGGGACACCGACAGGCCCAGGCCCAGGGAGCCCGGCTTGCCCGGGATCTGGTGGGCCCGCTCGTAGGGCTGGAAGATGCGCTCCTCCTCGTGGGCCGGGATGCCGGTGCCGTCGTCGCCGACCACCAGGGCCACGGTGGCTCCGTGCTGCTCCACCCCGATCTGGACTTGGCTGCCTCCGTACCGGAAGGCGTTGGTCAGCAGGTTGCGCAGGATCTGGCGTACCCGCAGGCCGTCGGCCCAGGCAACGGCGTCGCCGGCGGGAGCCTCGACCGTGTGGCCCGGCGGGGGCGGCAGGCCCCGCAGGGTCTGAGCAGCTTGCTCTGCCAGGGAGATGCGCTCCGCCGCGACCTTCAGCTGCCCGGTCTCCATGCGGGAGGCCACGAGGAGGTCTTCGACCAGGTGAGCGAGCTCGCGGCTCTGCTCGACGATGAGGCCGAGGAGTTGCCTCCGTTCCTCGGGGTCGAGACCGTCGGCCGACTGCAGTTCCTGGGCGAGGCCGAGCACCGCGGTGAGGGGAGTGCGCAATTCGTGGGACACGGCCGCGAGCAGTTCATCCTTCGATTTCATCAAGGCGGCGAGGCGCTCACCGGCCGCCTTGCGCTCCAGGGCATTGAGGAACATCTCCCCGACCAGGCCGAGCAGGCGGGCGTCGCCTTCCGACCACTCCCTTCCGGCTGCCAGCGAGTCGAAGCCCACGAAGCCCAGGGCCAGGTTTCCCCGCACCAGCGGCACGAGGATGAGCGAGGCGATGCCCTGGGCGTCGAACTCGTCCTTCTCCGTCGCCGCCTCACCAGGCAGATCCGAGGTCCGGGGCACGACCACCGGCCGGCCGGCGAGCAGCGGCCTGGTCACCCAGGAGAAGGCGGCGGCGGGGGCGTCCTGGATGCGCTCTTTCATCGGCGCCACCTGGGGGGCGCACCACTCGTGGGTATTGGTCATGCGCTCCCCGTCCGGGGAGAACCGGAAGAGGTAGGAGCGGCCCGCCCCGGAATGCTGGCCGATGGCCGCCAGCGCCCGTTCGATGCCTTCGTCCGTCTCCTCGGGGGCCAGGTTGATGAACTCGGTGGAGAGCCTGGCGACCAGGTTCTCCAGGGCGGCGCGGCGCTGCAGTTCCGCCTGAGCCTGCTTGCGCTCGGTGAGGTCGGTGATGGTCACCACCGCCCGGCTCAGATCACGCTTCCCGGACACCAGTGGCGCCGCCCACTGCAACTCGCAGGCGATGCGGCGGCCGTCGACGGTCGACCCGATCACCTCGACGCTGGCAGAGGGCCGGTCCTCCCAGATCGCAACGAACTGCTCGATGAAGGAGTCCCGGGTCTCCACGGTGACCGTCTCTTCGAGGAGGCTCCCGATCAGAGCTTCCTTCCCGTGAGCGTTGATCAGGCGGACGGCAGCGTCGTTCACGTCGAGCACCCGGATCAGCCTGACGCCATGCCTCACCGCCTCGGGTTGCTGGGCCAGGTGAGCGCGCAGGTCCTGCACCCCATTGCGACGCAAGCTCTCCAGCCAGTCGCCTACCGCGGAGTAGTCCTCTTCCCAGACCGCAACCGGCATGACGGAGAGCAGGGAGCGCTGCCGCTCCTCGGCCGCCCGCACCGCCTCGAGATAGGCCCGCGGGCGGGTGACGTCGAGGATCTGGATGACCTGGTGCGCCTCACCTGCGGTCCGATCGCGCAGGGTGGTGATCGCCGTCTGGCCCCAGATCGTCTTCCCGTCCCGACGCTGGTAGCGCCGCTCGCAGGCCCCTTCGTGCCCGCGGGTGGCGGGGAGGCCGGCTGTGGGGTCGGCAAGGATGGTGGTCAAGGGTCGGCCCCGGACCTCGTCCGCGGAGTACCCGAGGAGTGCTTCGAACGCAGGGTTGACGCGGAGGATGTCCTCGCCGTCGGCGAGGACCATGGCTATCGGGGCATTCTCGAAGGCGCCGCGGAAGCGAGCCTCACTGTGGCGCAGGCGCCGGGCCGTGTAGGCGTGCAGAGCGGTACTCCCCCACATGGTGGCGCCGAGGATGAAGGCGGCGATCACCGAAGTGGGGGTGATGCCGTAGATCAGCAGCATCAGCGCCCCGACCAGGGCTCCCAGGACGGACAGGTAGGCGGCGGTGCGACGCGGGGAGTGGAGCAGGATCACCGCCGTGCCCAGGGCGGCCAGGCCCAGCCCGGAGGCCTCGGCGATCATCCCGGCGGGGCTGATCGCCAGGACCAGCACTGAGGCGGTCCAGAGGCCCATGAGAATCGAGGGATGGGGCCGTCCCCGGCGCAGTTGCACCGTGCCGAGCAGGGGCGCGGCGAGCCCCACGGCGCCGGCGGCGGTGATCAGGGGCTCTCCAGCGAATAGGCCGGCGGCCAGTGTGGCCGTGCTCAGGGGGTAGGCGGCCAGCACGATGAGGCGCGTCAGGGTGGGGGCCATGCCGCGCGGCGGGGCGCGACGCGTCCGGTCCGCAGTGGTGGGCGGTT
>JALOLI010000250.1 GCA_025456165.1 Acidimicrobiia bacterium
GTCCTCGTCGAGCATGGCCCGCAGGTCGTCGTCGGTGAGCAACTCGATCTTGGCGACCTCGCTGGAAGTGCGGAAGCCATCGAAGAAGTGGAGGAAGGGAAGGCGGGAGGTCAGCGTGGCGGCGTGGGCCACGGCGGCCATGTCGTGGGCCTCCTGCACCGAAGCGCTGGACAGGAGGACGAAACCGGTCTGCCGGGCGCCCATGACGTCGCTGTGATCGCCGAAGATCGACAGGGCATGAGTGGCGATGGTGCGCGCCGACACGTGGATGACACCGCAGGACAGTTCGCCGGCCACCTTGTACATGGTGGGCAGCATCAGCAGCAAGCCCTGGGAGGCGGTGAAGGTCGTGGTCAGCGCCCCCGACTGGATGGCGCCGTGGCAGGCGGCGGCCGCTCCGGCCTCGCTCTGCATCTCGACGACGTCGGGGACGGTGCCCCAGATGTTGGTGCGCCCCGCCGCCGACCAGTCGTCGGCGTTCTCCCCCATCGTGGACGATGGGGTGATGGGATAGATGGCGATGACTTCGCTCAGCTTGTGAGCCACGTAGGAGGCGGCCTCGTTGCCGTCCACCGTGACGATCGGTCGCTTCACCGGCATTCCTCCATCGCTTCGGGCCGCGGCAGGCCCGCCCTGCGGGCCTTCGGAACGAGCGCGGCGGCCTACAGCGTAGGGCGGCCGCGAGGGACTCCGGCCGTCTCGCCCCCTGCCGGCACCCACCCGGGCGGGGAGCCTGTGGCTCTCGCAAGAAACCCCTATTGGGATAGGAGAAAGCGCTTACTAGGGTCTAGACGACCGAAGCCAAGGACGGGACCAATGCCCACCACCTCCAAGCAAGCCGCCGCACAGGCCGTGAACCTCCTCGGCATCGAGCGCCGCTATGCCGACATGGACGGCCACACCGTCTCTTTCGAGACGTACTCTCGGGACGTCGATATGGCCCCCCTCTTTCGGGGCCTGCCTGGCGACAGCTGCCAGTCCCCCCACTGGGGCGTGCTGTTGAGCGGCAAGGTCGTCTTCCGCTACGGGGACGAGGAAGAGGTGGTCACCGCCGGCGACGCCTACTACGCCCGGCCGGGTCACACCGCTCTCGTGGCCGCCGGCACCGAACTGGTCGAGTTCAGCCCTTCTGCCCCAGCGCGGCAAGCCGAAGGCGTCAGCGTCCGCAACATGGTCGCCGCTCTCTCGGATCCCGACAGCATCGCCACCGCGTCTCTCGAGGCCGACGCCCGGGCCGCCTGATCAGCCACCCCGCCGGGCGGCCACCCGCCGCAGCGGTGGCCACGCCGCTGCCACCAGGGCGACCAACGCCGCCCCCGCCAGGTAGGCGCGGCGGTCGCCCAGGCCGCCGGCCACCGCCGTGGCCAGCGCCGGGCCGGCGAACATCCCCACCCGGTTGCCGGTGACGTAGGTGCCCACCAGCACCCCCCGGTAGCGCGGCTGCCCCGCCGAGGTGGCGAAGCCCATCATCACCGGGACCAGCGAGCCGTACCCCCCGCCGATCAGAATCACCCCGAGGGCGACGATCCACAGGCTCGGGGCCAGGCCCACCGTGACGAACCCCACCACCGAGAGCGGGAGCGAGATGCCGATGACGGCCGCCGGGCGCAGGCGCTCCCCCAACCTGCCGGCGAGCGCCGAGGCCACGGCGCTCGCCGCCGCCCCGGCGGCCAGCACCAGGCCGCGCTCCGTGGTCCCCAGGCCGAACTCCTGCTCCAGGAACAGCGGGGTGAGGGCCTGGCTGAGGCCGTAGTAGACGAGCAGAGACACCATCGACAGCGGCAGCAGCCCCAGGAAGTCCCAGAGCCGATGACGCCGGCGCAGGTCGCCCAGGGCCTCGCGGAGATGCTGCCGGGGAGGCTCCGGGACCAGCGCCCCGGCGGGTTCGGGGAGGCGTCCGGCGGCCACCCACAGAGGGAAAGCGATCAGGTAGAGAAGGAAGGGGCGGAAGGCGCCCCCTTCGCCGAGGGCCCCGGCGGCGATCGGCCCCAGAGTCCCCGTGATGGTCACCGCCGTTACGTTGAGGCCCATCGCCCACCGCCGGCGAGGCCCTTCGAACTGGTCGCCGATCAGCACGATCCCCACGCTGAGCAGCGTCGACGCCCCGACCCCTTGCAGCAGGCGAAGGCCGAGCATCCCCCAGTAGTTGGGGGCGAAGAAACAGGCGGCGCCCGCCGACCCGAAGAGGAGGAGGCTCCAGCGGACCACCCGGCGGCGGCCGAAGCGATCCAGCAGGTACCCCATGTAGGCGGCCACGAAGATCCCGGCGAAGGCCACCATCCCGTGCACCAGGCCGATGGCGCTGCGGGAAACCCCCAGGGCGTCCGCCAACTCCGGCAGCACCGGAGGCACGGCGACGAAGCTCAACTGACCCACCGCAGTGACGCTGAGGGTCAAGAGGAGGAGGCGCCGGGGGGCGCCGTCGGTGCCGGCCGCGCTGTCACTCACGAGGCCGCAACCCTAGAGCGGCGGAAGAAGTCGTCCGCTCCGGCCGGGACGCCGCGCCGCGCTTCACCGCAGGGCGATCAGGCCGGCCGCGGCCGGGGTGAACCCGCACGCCTCGACGTAGAAGGCCCGATGCTCCTCGTCGAAGTCGACGTGGAGCCACTCGCAGCCTGCCTGCCGGGCGGCTTCCCGGGCCAGGGCCACCAGGGCGGTGCCGACACCCTGCCGCCGATGCCCGGGGGCCACCATCAGGTCCTGGATCCAGGCGTGGACCCCGCCGTCCCAGATCACGTTGACGAAGCCAGCGAGAGCGCCGTCGTCCCGGGCCAGGGCCCACCCCAGGCTGTGCCGCCTCACCTGCTCTTCCCAGTCGTCCGCGGCCGGGGCGTGCCCGAAGGCGGCAGCGTGGAGCGCGTTGACCTCGTCGTTGCGGAAGGGCTCGCGCCAGGCGCAGGCTGCGGCCATGCCCGCAGAGTATCGGCCCGCCGAAGGCGCCCGGCGGGCGAAGCCTCCCCGCTCGCCTTCTGCCCACGGCCATTTCCTGCTATTACCTTGTAGACATGGGAACCCTGGAGATCAGCCTCCTGGGCGGATTCCAACTGCGACGCGACGGCTCGCCCCTCGAGCCGATCGCCCTGCGCGCCGGCCGTTCCCTGCTGGCGTACCTCGTGCTGAACCGGGAAAGGGCCCACACTCG
>JALOLI010000251.1 GCA_025456165.1 Acidimicrobiia bacterium
CCGAGCAATTCCTATCGCTCATTGAGGCTCCTTTCCACCAGCGCCCAGTATGGGGCGCGCCGGCGGCAACACCACTTCGCGACGGGACGCAGGGACGCGCGCTACCCCCTCTGCGCCCTCCGGGCGGCCCCCTCTCCCGGCTTGCCGGGAGAGGGCGGGGGGTGAGGGCATCCGCTGCACCCCGCACCCGCGGGGGAGACGACTCCCGCTACCCCACCGCCCGGAACGCCACGTGCTCCGGGCCGACCTCCCTGGTGGCCACGAGCTCCACCGGTAGGCCCAGGGGCACCTCGTCCTCCGGCTCGCTCAGCAGCCGGCCGATCACCGACCCGACGGCGTCGGGGAACTCCACCTGGACCACCCACACCGGCACGTCGAGCGGGTGGCCCATGCGGTCCTCGAACACCAGCGTGGCGGCGGTGACCACGCCCGACCCGGCATCGACCGGGCGAGCCTGAGCCGCCGGGTCCAGCGTCTCGAGGCACTCCTCGCAGAACGCCGTCGGCGGGACCAGCAGCACCTCACACTCCGGGCACCAGGTGCCGCTCAGCTTCCCCTCGGCCAGGTCGGTGTAGAAGCGGCCCCCGCCGAGGCCGGCGGTGTAGGCGTAGTCCAGCGGGATGCGCCCCCCGATGGACCTGGCCGTGGCCCGATTCAGCTCCGCGGGCTTGACCATCACCGCTTCGGCCTCGCCGGTCTCCTCCTCCGGGGCCAGGGGGCGGAAGTAGGCCAGGTCGGTGACCTTGCCCTCCCGCTCCTCCTCGGGCTTCCACACCGCCTTGACCCGCATGCCGATGCGAACCTCGGCCGGGTCCACCTCGCCGAGCAGGTGCACCAGGCCCATCTTCTCGGCGGCGCCGTCGATGGCCACCACGGCGAAGATGTTCACCTTCCCCTCGGGGAGGGGAGCCGAGGCCCAGTCCACGTGGGAGATGGTGTAGGTCTGCACCGTGCCGGTGTCGGGCAGGTCGAAGTAGCGGTCCACGGCCCGCAGGTCGCACACCTCGCAGAACGGCCGGGCCGGGATCATCATCCGGTCGCACCCGGCGCAGTACGAGGCCCGGATCTTCCCGGCGCGGAACCCCTCCAGGTAGGTGGTGAGGGCGTAGCCGTGGTCCCAGGCGTAGGCCAGCTCGGGGTGGTACTCGATGTGCGGCACGTCGGTGACGGCCTTCAGCGGGGTGCCGGGGAGGTCGTCGGCCGTGGCGTCGCTCCAGTTGGAGTGGCGGATCGGCAGTGACCCCTCCGAGGACATGACCACCACCGTGCCCACCTGCATCAGGTCGCCCCAGGCCTGGGCGAGGCCGCGGTGTACCTCCTTGGGCACCTGGCGCTTCCCCGCCTGGCCGCTCAGCTGGAAGTACAGCTCGGCGATCTTCATGAGGCCGGTGGCGGCGATGGGGTTGCCCACCCCGAGCGCCCCGCCGGAGGGGCACATGGGGTGGCTGCCGTCCCGTTCAAAGGCGCCCGACTCCAGCAGCCGGTGCACGGTGCGCCCGGTGCGGTCGAGCAGCAGCCCGTTCATGTGATGCAGGGCCTTGTAGTCGAACGGGTCGTAGGGCTCCCAGAGGTCGATCTCCTCGGCCGGCCGGGTGACCCCCGCCATGCGGTAGGCATCCTGGGCGGCCAGGGCCACATACTCCGGGAAGGCCAGGTCGCGGGTGCACCAGTAGGCGGTGTCGAGGCGGTAGCCCACCCCCTCGATCCACACCGGGGTGATGCCCCGGGCCCGGGCCACGTCCTCGCTCGCCAGCACGATGGCCACCGCCCCGTCCGAAGTGGGGCTGATGTCGAGGCGTTTCACCGGCCACGAGAGCAGCTTGGAGGCCATGACGTCGGCCACCGTGATGTTCTCGGGGATCTGCGCCGCCGGGTGGTCGAGGGCGTTGCGCTTGTGGGTGACCGACACCCGGGCGATCTCCTCCTCGGTGTACCCGTAGGCGTGCATGAAGCGCGCCATCTCGAGGGCGAAGATGTGGATGAGGGTCAGCTCCAGCGGCTGCTCGGTGGTGTGATCGAAGATCGTCAGGAAGGCGCCCGCCGGGTGGGGGACGCAAGGCGACATCTTCTCCTCGCAGACCACCAGGCAGGTGTCGAACTTGCCGCTGGCCACGTGCATCCAGCCGTGAATGGGGCTCATCACCCCGGTGCCCCCGCCCACGAAGTGGCGCAGGTAGGGCTTGCGGCTGCCGCCCGCTCCGGCGATGAGGTTCTCGCCGTTCATGTGGATGCCGTCGAAGGCATCGGGGGCGGTGCCCAGGCAGACGGAGTCGATGTCCTCGATGCCCAGGCCGGCGTCGGCCAGGGCCATGGCCACCGCCTGGGAGGTCAGCTCCCCCGGGGTCTCCTCGGCGCGGCGCACGAAGCGGGTCATGCCGGCTCCGATGACGGCGACGCGGGTCATGCCGTCCTCCTTTCCCGCTCCAGTACCGCCACGGCGGCGGAGTCGGTGGGCAGGCCGCGCCAGCCGTGGACCAGGGCGACGCGGGCCCCTTCGATCTGGTGCGCCCCGGCATCGCCGCGCAACTGCAGCACGGCGTCGTACAGCCGGGCCCCGCCGTTGGCCTCGAAGAGGTCGCCCATGCCCAGGCAGCCCCCGTCGGGGTTGAGCGCGGGCAGCTCGGCGTCGCCCAGGCCCAGGGCGTCCATGTGCAGCAATTGGCGATGGGCGTAGAGGTCGCTCACGTAGAAGACGTCGCAGTCGGCGGCGGCGTCCTCGATGCCGGCCTCGCCGAGGGCCAGGCCGGCCGCCACCTCGGTGCCTTCCGAGGTGCCCAGGTCGCGCCGGGCCACGATGCTGGTGGCCGAGCCCCACCCGGTGCCGGCGACGAACACCGGCTTGCGGGCCGAGCGGCGGGCGGCGGCGTCGGTGCCGAGCACCACCACCACCGCGGCGTCGGCGTGGCGGGCGATCATCGGCTCGGTGAGGGGCAGCGCCACCGGCCGGCCTTCCAGGATGTCCTCGATGGTGGTGCGCCCGCCGTAGGGAGCCAGCGGGTTGTCGAGGGCGATCTCCCGATTGCGCCGGGCCACCTCGGCCACATCGTCGAGGCCGAAGCCCGACCCGGCCAGGAAATGCTGCATCTCGAGAGCGGCCAGGTAATGGGGGCTGACCCCGAGGCGCTCCATGACCGGGTCGAAG
>JALOLI010000022.1 GCA_025456165.1 Acidimicrobiia bacterium
GGCCACCAGTCGCAAGGCTCCTTCATTTGCCTCGAAGAAGATCCCGGTGAGGACCGGCCGGGCGTCGTCGTGGGAAGCCGCCACCATCACCTGGTTCAGTGCCCGCACCACCTCGTCGCCGTCGACCTCGATACCCCCCTTGAGATCGGCTTCGGGCACATTGGGGAAATCATCGACGGCCATCTCGCGGAAGCGGAAACGCGGCCCGCTGCCGGTGAGCTGGACCTCTCCGCCGGCTGCTTCGAGGACCACGGCCCCGGCGGGCAGCTTGCGTACCGCCTCGGTGATGAGGCGCGCCGGGACCACGGTCTTGCCCTCTTCGAGAACCTCGACCTCGAGCTGGGTGCGCACGGTGACGTCGAGATCCGTTCCGGTCACGCGCATGCTTCGGCCGGAAACCGCCACCAACAGCCCTTGCAGGATCGGCAGCGGGGAGCGGGCACTGACGGCACGGGCCGCCCGGCTCAACACATCGGCAAGATCGTCGCGCTCTGCTCTTATTCGCACGGGTGGGTCCTTCTGCGGTTCTTCTGTTCTTCTGAGCCTTAGTGGTAGCAGAAGTAGCTGTGGATTGGGGGCAACTGGGTGTTCTGGCTGGTAGGAAGGACTATATGGTGGGGGATGCCTTGGGGATCGTTGGGGTGCTTATCGACAGGGGCGGACTGGCAGCGGGGAGAGTGGGGATAGGTGCGTCAGCTTTCCCTCAGACTCTGCAACAGGGCGGTGACAGAATCGAAGAGAGCTTTATCGGTCTGGATCAGGCGCTGCACGGTGTTGACGCCGTGGAGGACGGTGGTGTGGTCCCGGCCCCCAAAGAGCGTACCGATTCGGGGCAGCGACAGATCAGTCAGCTGGCGGCACAGGTACATGCAGACCTGCCGGGCTCGGGCCAGCGGCTGGCGACGGCTCGGACCCTCCAGCTCGGGGATGCTGACGGCGAAGGCGGCGGCGGTGGCGGCGAGGATGCGTCCGGGAGTCACCGGCGCTCGCCGCGCCGCGGGCAAGAGATCTTGGAGGACGTCGGCGGCCATGGCGAGATCGATGCGCTGGTGAGTGAGGGCGGCGTAGGCGGTGACCCGGGTGAGGGCCCCTTCCAGTTCGCGGATGTTGTCCACCACCCGTTCCGCGATGAACTGCAGTACGTCGCCCGGGACCGCGGTAGGAGCAAAGGCGGCATTCCGCCGCAAGATGGCGAGGCGCGTCTCGACGTCGGGCGGCTGGATGTCGGTCGTCAGGCCCCACTCGAAGCGGCTGCGCAGGCGATCCTCGAGGGTCACCAGGCTGCGCGGGGCCCGGTCGCAACTGAACACCAGCTGCTTGCCGTGGTCGTGGAGAGCGTTGAAGGTATGGAAGAACTCCTCGAGCAACTGCTCCTTGCCTTCGAGGAACTGGACGTCGTCGAGCAGCAGGATGTCGACCCCCCGATAGCGGGCCTTGAACTCGTCCATGCGCTTGCGGCGGATGCCGTCGATGAAGTCGTTGAAGAAGGACTCAGAAGTCGTGTAGTGGATGGCGAGGCGGGGGTTGAGGGTGGCGACATGGTGGGCGATCGCCTGGAGAAGGTGGGTCTTGCCCAGGCCGGCACCGGCGTAGATGAACAGCGGGTTGTAGTGCCCCCCGGGCTGCTCGGCCACGGCCATGGAGGCGGCGTGGGCGAAGCGGTTCGAGGGGCCGACCACGAAGTTCTCGAAGGTGTACTTGGCGACCAGGCCGGGCAGGGGCCCGGGGCGTCCTGCCGCCGGGGCGGGCTCGACCGGCGCCGGCTCGGCGAAGGTGTCGGCCTCGTCGTCCTCCTCGCTTTCGGGGAAGAGGGACCCGCTGCGGGCGTCGATGACCAGGCGGGCCTCCGGGCCGAACACGGTGCTCACCGCCGCTTCGACGATCGGCCGGTACTTGTCGTTCACCCAGCGCAAGTGGAACTCGCTGGGGGCCAGCAGGCTGACCACGCCGTTTTGGATGCCGGCAGGTTGCAGGCCCTCGAGCCACGTCTGCCAGGTGACCGGCGTCACCCGGCCGCGCAGCGTGCGGCGGAACTGATCCCACTCAGCGGGGGAATGCGCCTCCACCTGAGTCCTCCGAGCGCCTCTCCATACTTCTCCACAGGCCTATCCACAGCTGTGGAGAAGCCGCACCTTGGGGTGCCTCTCCCTCCGTCCACCCGGCGGGTGTCAAGCGATCCGACTGGGGGGAAGTGTCACCGGGCCGTCCGGCAGGGGGCGAGTATATGAGACGGCCGAAGAGGCCGACAAGAGCGACAAATCGCGCGGTACGGAGAGCGCCGGTCTCGCCGGCAACACCGGAATGCGTTGTCGCACAAGGGTATTCCATCAGGCAGAAACTGCCAGACGGGGACTCGCTCCGCGAGCGGACCGGTAGTCAATCTTTCGCGAGGCTTTCTGAGTTTCCGCGAACCGCGTTCACCTTTGACAAGGTGGGAGGCCCTCCGTAACCTGTCGGCCCGACCTACCCTCTCTCGTTGGGATACCCCCCATGAAGCGCACTTTCCAACCCAACGTCCGCCGTCGCAAGAGGAAGCATGGCTTCCGCAACCGAATGCGCACCCGCTCCGGACGGGCTCTTCTCCAGCGCCGCCGCAGCAAGGGCCGCCGCCGTCTCTCGGCGTAGGGAACGCCCCTTTTCCTCCCTGCGGGGGCGGGCAGAATTCCAGCGATTGCGGCGAGAAGGCAAACGCCGCCGGGTGGGCGGGGTTACGGTGGTTGCCGCCGCCGGCGGGCCGCGCTCTCCCCTGGTGGGAGTGCTGGCCGGCAAGGCCGTGGGCAGCGCCGTCCGGCGGAACCGGGCGAAACGGCGCCTGCGCGAAGCGGTGGCCCGGGCGCCGCTGCGGGGCGATCGCGACTACCTCGTGATCGCCGGGGAGGCGGTGGCCACTGTGCCCTTCGGGGTGCTGGCGGAGTGGGTGGCCGCCGCGGTGGAGGAGTCGAAGTGAGAGAGAGGGAAGAGGTGACCGAGTGAGCGGCCTCCTCCGGCCGGGCCGGTGGCTGCAGTTGCTGGTGCGCGGGTACCAGCGGGCCCTCTCTCCCCTGTCCGGGCCCCGCTGCCGGTACCTGCCCACCTGCTCCGAGTACGCCTACGAGGCCTTGGGCGAGCACGGGGCGCTGGGCGGCACCTGGCTGGCCGTGCGGCGAGTGGCCCGGTGCCATCCGTTCCACGAAGGCGGCTACGACCCCGTGCCGAGGAAGGTGAGCTAGCACCATGTGGGATGCCATCCGGGAGTTCCTCGGGGCCGTCGTCTCGTTCTTCTACGGCCTGATCCCCAATCTGGGCGTGGCCATCATCCTGCTGACGGTGGCGGTGGGGGTCGTGCTGTTCCCGCTGACCCTCAAGCAGACCCGCTCGATGCGGGCCATGCAGTTGCTTTCGCCGGAACTGAAGCGCCTGCAGAAGGAGTACGCCGGGGACAAGCCGGCGCTCCAGCAGGCGACGCTGGCGCTGTACAAGGAGAGAGGGGTCAACCCCGCCGCCGGCTGCCTGCCCCTCCTGCTGCAGATGCCGGTCTGGTTCGCTCTCTTCCAGGTGCTGCAATCCTTCTCGGCCAGCCCGCTCTCCCTGAACGACACCTGCGCCGACCAGGGGCCCGGGATCACCGCGGGGAGCGCCTACACGTGCTCCTTCGAGGGCTTCGTGCCCGGGGGCGAAGCCGGGCAGGCCAACACGGTGACGGCCCGGCTGCGCGACGCCGGGGGTCGTGAGGAGAACCGGGTCGACTCCGCCTCGGTGGGCGTCGGGGACGCGTTTCCCCTGGTCACGGTGGCTTTGCGGCCGGAAGCCGGGGTCGTGCCCCAGGGCGGCGGGCCGGTCCGGTTCTCGGTGGAGGTGGTCAACGGGGGGGCCGGCGTGGTGACCCTGGCGGGGTTGCAGGACGATGTGTTCGGCGATCTCCTGGCGCCGATCAACGAGGCCGTCGCCGAGAGCAACTGCCCCGCGGCGGAGCGGGCGATCGCCGGGGGCGCGTCGTTTACCTGTTCCTTCCAGGCAACGGTGCCCGGCGGCACCGCGACCCATCAGAGCACGCTGACGGCCGACCTGCGCGACGGCGCCGGCCTCGAGGCGAGCCGGGTGGACACGGCCTCGGTGGGCGTCGGCGACGTGATGCCCCTGGTGAGCATCTCGATCCGGCCGGAGGCGGGGATCGTCCCGGAGACCGGCGGCCTGGTCCGCTTCAAGGTGGAAGTGGCGAACGGCAGCGCCGAGACGGTGACCCTGGTAGGTCTCGCCGACGACCGGTTCGGCAACCTCACCTCGCCCGGAGGGAACCCGACGCGGTTCCTGTCCATGGTGCCGAACGGCAGGTTGCACGATGACATCCAGGGTTGGCTCGAGGCGGGAAGGCAGCCGGCGGATCCGGCATGGCGGGACTTCGCCTGGATGAACTTGAGCATCACCCCGCGCGATGCCTTCAGCCTGGGCTTTGTGTCGTTCATTCCCTATCTGATCACGCTGCTCCTGGTGATGGGCACCGCCTGGTACCAGCAGAAGCAGACCACACCCAAGCCGAAGGATGGCCAACCCGCTCCGCAGCAGCCGGGGCAGGCCGTCTTGAAGATTTTTCCAGTTCTCTTCGGGTTCATCTCGTACACCCTCCCTGCCGGCCTCGCGGTGTACTTCGCCGCGAGCTCGCTGTTCCGCATTGGGCAGACGGACCTGATCATCCGGCTTGGGGAGCGGGGACGTGACGAGAAGACGAAGAGCGAGCCGGTTGAGGCACCCGCCGAACCGGAGCCCAAGGCACCCGAGCGGCCGGCACGGCCGGCATCCGTGCAGCCGAAGGCCAGTAGTCCCGCCGCGAGCACGAGAAGCCCGCAGGCCTCGCAGCAGCGCGGCAAGAAGCGCAGAAGGAGATGACTCCCATGGAGGAGTGGGTGGAAGTTAGGGCCAAGTCGGTGGACGAAGCCATCGAGGAAGGCTTGAAGGCCCTGGGGTTGGAGTCCCGCGAAGGAGCGGACATCGAGATCCTGCGTGAGCCGCAACGCGGCTTCCTGGGTTTCGGCGGCGAACCTGCCCTGGTGCGGATGAAGGCTAAGCCGAAGCGCCGCCAACGGCACCGCAGTCGGGGCGGCGACGGCGACGGCAATCGCTCAGAGTCGAGGCAGAGCCGCGGAGGGAGCGATAGGCGGCAGGGGCAGAGCCAGGGCCAGGGGCGTTCGGGAGGCCGGGACGGCAACCGACAGGGCCGGCCGGACTCGGGCCGCCGTGAGGGCCAGGGCCGCCGTGAGGGCCAGGGCCGGCCGCAGGAGCGTCAGTCCCGGCCGCAGGAGCGTCAGTCCCGGCCGCAGGAGACCCGCCGCTCCCAGAGTCCGCGTCCCGCTTCTGAGGCCCCATCTGCTTCCGACATCGCCGATCAGGCCGAGGTGGTTCGCGACTTCCTGACGGGTTTGGTGGAGGCGTTTGGGCTCGAGGGCGATGTCAGCACCCGGGTCGAGGGCGACATCATCTATGCCGAAGTGACCGGAGATCAGACCGAGGCGCTGGTGGGGCCCAAGGGTGTCATCCTGGATGCCGTGATGGAACTCTGCCGCACGATGGTTCACCGGCACAGCCAGGCGGGAGCCCGGCTGCGGCTAGACATCGCCGGTTACGCCGAACGGCGTCGCGAGGCTTTGAGGATCTACGCGCGGCGCTTGGCCGAGAAGGTCCTGGCCGAGGGCGGCGAGATCATGCTCGAGCCCATGAACCCGGCCGACCGCAAGGTGGTTCACGACACGGCGGCAGACATCGATGGCGTGCGCAGCTTCTCTGAGGGCGAAGACCCGGAGCGCTCCGTGGTGCTCGCCCCAGACGAAGGATCCGACGAAGAAGACGATTGAAGCGCAGACGCTCTCCAGGTTCGCCTGAGGGTGTTTCACGTGGAACGGAGCTGAAGTCGTGGACGGGACACGGGATTCCGTCGCCTGGGCCCGGAGGGCGGCGTCCTGGGTGGGCGCCGAACTCACATCGGACCAGGAAGATCTTCTTCACGGATACGCCGATTGGCTTCGGGCCGAGGCGATCCCTGCCGGCGGCCTGGGGCCCCGAGAAGGCGAGCGTGTGTGGGTGCGGCACCTTGCCGATTCCCTGCTGTTCGCTGTGGGATGGCGAGGCGGGGCGCCCGTGGAGGTCCTGGATGTGGGGACTGGCGTGGGACTGCCCGGGATCCCGCTGTCGATACTGTGGCCGGAAACACGGGTGACGCTGCTCGACCGGGGGGGACGGCGGGTCCGTCTGCTCCACCGGGTGGTTCGGCTGTTGGCCCTTCGCAACGTGGTGATCGCTCAGGGAGACGCCCTAGCCGTAGCCGACGAGTGGGAGGGCCTGGTGGCGCGCGGAGCACTGCGGGCCCCTGAGATGGTGGGCTTGTCTGCCCGACTCCTCCCCGCCGGCGGCTGCACCGTGCTCGGCTTGAGCCGCCAGGCAGTGCCGCCCGACCGGACGCGAGACCTGGTCGGCATTGCGGAAGCGATCGGTCTGGAGCCCGAATTGGTCGAGGTTCCGACAGAGGTCCTTGACGCGCCGGCCTGGCTGCTTATCATGCGGCGTAGTGGATGACCGCACGGCCACCGCAGGTGTCGTTCTAGCCATCGCCAACCAGAAGGGCGGCGTGGGTAAGTCGACGACCGCCATCAATCTCGGGGCGGCACTGGCGGCCTCCGGCGAACGAGTCCTCCTCATTGACACCGACCCGCAGGCCAACGCCACATCGGGGTTGGGCTTCAATCGTGGTACTTACGGCCACACCATCTACGAGGTGCTGACGGGCGACCTTCCAATGGAGGAGGCTATCGAGGCCACCCGGGTCAAGGACTTCTTCCTGGTGCCGTCTTCGATCGACCTCGCCGGGGCGGAGATAGAACTGGTGGCCCGGTTCGCCCGCGAGCGGCAGTTGACCAGGGCGCTGGAAGGGATGACGAGTCGGTTCGACACGGTGATCATCGATTGCCCGCCCTCTCTGGGGCTGATCACGGTCAACGCTCTCACCGCCGCCGACGAAGTCGTCATTCCCATCCAATGCGAGTACTACGCCCTGGAGGGCTTGACGCAACTGCTGCGCAACATCGCACTGATCCAGAACAACCTTAACCCTCGACTCAAGATAGAAGGCGTGATCCTCACGATGTACGCCAAACGCACGAAGCTGGCCGCGGATGTGGTGGGGCAAGTCCGGTCGCACTTTGGGGAGGTGGCGTACGAGACGGTGATCCCGCGCACGGTGCGCCTGGCCGAGGCTCCTTCCTACGGGGAGCCCATTCAGGCCTTCGATCCGTCGAGCCGCGGGGCGCAGGCTTACCGGGACCTGGCCGCCGAGTTCAGGAGGAGACATGGCCGTGCGTAAGTCGGGCCTGGGGCGAGGCCTCGACGCTCTGATCCCGGCCGAGGCGGCGCAGGGGTATACCACAATCCCCCTCGACGCCATCAGCCCCAACCCCCAGCAGCCACGCCAGGCGATGTCGCCTGAGGCGCTGCAGAGCCTGGCCGCCTCCATCCGCGAGGTCGGCGTGCTGCAGCCGATCGTGGTGCGCCGGGGCGACGAGCCGGGCAGCTTCGTCCTCGTCGCCGGGGAGCGGCGCTGGCGGGCGTCGAAACTGGCCGGTCTCAAGGAGATCCCTGCTCTGGTCAGGGAGGGCGACGATGTGTCCGGGCTGGCGGAAGCTTTGGTCGAGAACCTGCAGCGAGAGGACCTGAGCGCCCTGGAAGAGGCCGCAGCCTATAGGCAGCTCCTGGAAGATTTTGGCCTTACCCATGAGGAAGTGGGGGCCCGCGTGGGCCGCAGTCGGCCGGCCATCACCAACACCCTGCGGCTGCTGCAGCTGCCCTCGTCCATCCAGGGGATGCTGGCCCGCGGCGAGTTGAGTGCCGGGCATTGCCGGGCGCTGCTGGCGCTGGACGATCTGGGCTACGCCGAGCAGTTGGCGCGCCGGGCCGCCGAGGAGGGATGGCCGGTGCGACGCCTGGAGGAGGCCGTTCGCGCCCGCCAGGAGGGGTTGCCGCCGCCGGTCCGGGTCCGGCGGGAGCGGCCTGCCGAGGTTCTAGCGCTCGAGGAATGGCTGGGGGAGCGCCTGGAGGCTCCGGTGGCCATCGAGTACGGGAAGCGGGGCGGGGGGCGCCTCACCGTCCGGTTCGGGTCGCTGGAGGACCTGGAGCGGATCTACCGGGCTCTGCTGGGTTCCTGAGGAGGGGCGGCAAACGGGGCCGGCCCCCGTTGGGGGGCGGTGCTGGGGTTCCCCTACTGGGCTGCGGCGGAGCCCGGCGCTTCCTCCCGGGGGCGGGAGGAGAGCCACTCTTCCAGGGCGCGCACCACCGCGCGGCCCACCCGGGGCCCAAGCCCGGGCACCGCCACGACTATGGCGGGAGCTCGAGTCTCTCGCAGCAGCGGCATGACCCGGCCGATGGGGGAGAGGCCCAGGCGAGGGGCCACGGCGCCGGCGAGCGCCTCACCGGCCTCGCTGTGGCTGAGGGTGGAGGCGAAGTAGAAGACCCCGGGAACGTCGGCTCCGGGCCGGGAGAAGCCGAGGACCATGTCCGCCGCCAGCTCGTTGGCCTGTAGGGCGCGCAGGCTCTCCGGCGGCCGGGTGTCGGCGCTGCGGGAGAGGAAGGCGCGAGCCCCCAGTTCGCCGAGCAGGCCGCCGGCCGCTACGGCAGCCTCCCAGGCCTGGTCGGCCTCCAGGTCGTCGCGGCAGAAAGCGTCCACGAAGACCCGCTCCCCGGCCAGGGTCGCCGGCAGGGAGCGAAGCCACACCCGCTCCCGAAGGGCGTCACGCCCCGCTTTGTGGGTCGCCCGGACCATCAAGGCCAGTTCCTCGAGGAACTGCGGCCCGACGATGCCGTCCTCGGGCAAGTGGCGGTTCTGCTGGAAGTCGAGGACGGCGCGGAGAGTGGACGCCCCGAAGATCCCGTCGGCAATCCCGGTGTCGAACCCGAGGGCGTTCAGGTCGTGCTGCAGGGCGGCGACGTCCTCCCCGTGGAGCATGGGAAGGCGGTAGAAGAGCAGCCGATCTCCCGGACGGTACCCGGCATCTACCAAAGCTTTCCAGGTGGCGGGGGCCACGGCGCCGTCGGGAGCGAGGTGCCGCGAGGCCTGGAAGGCGGCGACGGCGGCCTCGGTGGCGGGGCCGAACTCACCCGGGGGGTCGGGCAGGCAGGAGAAGCCGAGAGCGGTCAGGCGTTCCTGGACGTCCCGGACGGCTTCCCCGGCGTCACCTCGTCTATAGAGCGCCACGGCGCCCCCTCTGGTCGCGGAGAGTCAGGCGAGGTACTCGGCGAGATCCTGGAGCAGGGCCGCCTTGGGGCGGGCGCCCACGATGCGCGTGCCGGTGGGCCGGCCGTTGCGGAAGACCAGCATCGTGGGGATGCTCATGACGTCGAACTGCATGGCCGTCTGGGGGTTCTCGTCGACATTGAGCTTGGCGATGGTGATCTTGGCGGGGTACTCCGCGGCGATCTCGTCGAGGAAGGGGGCCACCATGCGGCAGGGCCCGCACCAGGGGGCCCAGAAGTCCACGAGGACGGGCTTGTCGCCGGCGATGAG
>JALOLI010000252.1 GCA_025456165.1 Acidimicrobiia bacterium
CGCCCTTCCGGCCGGAGGTCGGGGTCGACCCGGTAGGCGAGGCCTTCGGGGGTGCGCCGGCCCAGGCAGTCGAGGAAGGCGGCAGCGAGACGCTGCGCCCGCTCGCCGGCGCCGGCGGGGTCCTCGCCTTCCGGCACCGCGTAAACGAACAGGACGTCGATGTCCGACGCGTAGTTGAGCTCCCGGCCGCCCCACTTGCCCATGGCTATCACGCCGAACGAAAGGGGATCGCCTGAGGCTTCGACCACGGCGGCCAGGGCGGCGCCGGCGGCCTCGTCGGCGGCGTCGCTCAGCGCCTCGCCCACCGCGGGCATGTCGGTGCGCCCGGTGAGGTCGGCGGCGGCGACCGCGAGGAGGCGGGCGACGGCCCGGCGGCGGATGGCGGCCATCGCTTCCGGGAGACCGCCGGGCGGCAGGGCGAAGGGGGCGGCGGGGTGGCCGGCGACGGCCCGGCGCAGGGCGTCGGGGTCGAAGTTGGCGGGGCGGGTCAGCGCCGGACTGGCCCCGGCCAGGGCTACCAGGGACCGCCCGAGGCGGGGATCCGCCAGAGCCTCCTCCCCGAGGCCGGGGTGGGCGGCGAACAGGGCCCCGAGGCGGCCCAGGGCGCCGTCGGGGTCGGGCCCGCGCCGGAGGCCGGCGAGCAGATCGGCCGCCGCCGGCGCCGGCACGTCGTCCTCCGTCCACCCGGCGGCGGCGAACACCGGGGCCAGCACCGGGGGGAGGCGCAAGCGGGCGGGGCCTTCGGGCATGGCCCGAAGCGTAGGGGGGGCCGGAGGCGGCGGCCCGTCGGACCGTGGGGCCATTAGGCTGCCGCCCCGTGCGAGTGCTCATCGACGGACTAGAGGTCCCCGAGGCCGAGGCCGGCATCTCGATCTTCGACTGGGGCCTGCAACGGGGGTTCGGCTGCTTCGAGGTCGTCCGCTCCTACCACGGGGTCCCCTTCCGCGTCGCGGCTCACCTCGACCGCCTGGCCGGCAGTGCCGCCGCGTTGAGCATCGAGGTCCCGGCCCGGGCCGCCCTGGAGGAGTGGGTGCGCGCTGTGGCCCGGGCGGGGGGAGACTGCCAGGTGCGGGTGCTCCTCACCGGCGGGGGCCGCGATCCCCTGGTGACGGCGGCGGGTCGCGCCATCGTCCTGTGGGAGCCGCTCGCCCCGTCTCCGGACAGCCTGCGCCTCCTGCCGATGGAGGCTCCCTGGCACCCGGCCACCGACCGGTCCCCGTTCTATGCCGTCAAGTGGCTCTCCTACGCCGCCAACATGGCCAGCGCCGACTTGGCCCGGCGGCGGGGGTTCGACGACGCCCTGCTGCTCACCCCGGAGGGCCTCGTCCTCGAGGGGCCTACCTTCTCGGTGGCCTGGGTCGCCGGCGGGCATCTGGAGACGCCGGCGCTGGGCCTGGGCATTCTCCCGTCGATCACTCGTTCTGTGTTGCTCGGCGAGGCCGCCCCGCGCCTCGGGCTGGCGGTGGTCGAGGGGATCTTCCCCCTGTCCCGCCTGCTGGAGGCCGACGAGGCCCTGGCCCTCTCCACCGTCAAGGAGGTCACGCCTCTGGCCGCGGTGGGGGAGCATCCCATTCCGCAGGGCGAGGTGACCGGCCGACTGGGCCAGGCCTTCCGGGACATCGTCGCCGCCGAGACGGGTTAGCGGTGGCCGGGCACCTCGGCGTCGTCTCCGCCATGGACGCTCTGTTCGAGCGGGTGGCGGGCGACCCGGCTTCCTGCGGCGACGAGTTGCTCAGCGCCTGGCTGCAGGACACGCTGGCGAGCCTCGAGCCACCCGTGGACAAGGCCCTGGCCCGGGAGGTACGGAAGGTGGCCCGCCTGGCCGGGCGCCTCGCCCGCTTCTGGTCCGACCCCGATCGATCCTCCCGCCTGCCGGCCGACTGGCAGCAAGCGGTGGACGCGGCGCTGGGCACCACGGGATGGGAGCCGTCGCTGGAGGTGGCCCGGATGGGCCTGGAGCAGGAGCCGTCGGCCGCCCTCTTCGAAGAGATGCGTCGCCGCTGGCGGCAGGTCCACTTCGCCCTGTGGATGGAGGGCGTCACCTACCAGGAGTGGCTCTCCGCCCGGTGAGGCAGGGGGTCCCGAGGGGTGTTCGCTCCCCACCTCGAGCGGCCGGTGTCACGAAGGGATGTCGAGCATGAGCCCGAGAGTCTCACGTATCTGGGCCAGCACCACGCCGCCGACGTTGCCGAGCACCCGGTCGATGCGGCCCACCGATACCGCCCGGACGTGCTGACACTGTGCTGCCGTCGCCCTGTCGAGGCCGTTCGACCCGTCGGGTTCAACGAGGATCTCGGACCCGAAGCCGCGCATCGTCGTCGTCAGCGGCACGACCTGAACCACGCTCGGTGAGCCATCCAGGATCCTCTGGGCAGTAGCCACAACGGCCGGCCGACGCAACCCGGCCTCTCGTCCCGAGGGGAGGCCCAGGTCGAGTTCGACGATGTCACCCGAGTTCAGCATCGAGCCACTCCACCTCGTCGGCGGAGAGCGAGGTGGCCAGTTCCGTGCCCAGGCGTTCTTGGCGGAGGCGCCGCACTGCTAGAGCCACCGTCTCTCCCACCGTCGCTCCCAACGATGTGGCGAGGCGCTTCAACTCCTCGTGCGTGGCTGTGTCGATGCGCACACTCGTGCTCTGCATGCAGAGAAGCATACACCAGTGCATGCAGCTGGAGAAGGCCCTCCTGGCCCTACAGGGCTTGGGGCGCGGCATGCGAGTTCATCCGCCCCCGGGACAGGGCTAGGACGAACTCCACCCTGGTGAGGTTCTCGAGGGGGTCCCGAGGGGCACAGGCGGTTCCTCAGGTAGGGGGGCCGGTGCTCCGAGTGGCGCACCTGTCGATGCGTGCCCTAAGGGGGTGCGCCAATAGGCCGCCGCCCCTGGCCGGATGCCGGCCGATGGGTGGGCGGCGTTCGGCCCTGAGGCGGACCAATTCGCGGACCCCCTAAGGGATCTGCTCGGCGAACCGGTCGGTGGCCTCCACCAGGGCGCTGGTGTGCTCTACCTCGAACGCCGAATGCCCGGAATTCGGGTTGATGACCAGTTCGGCCTCCGGCCAGGCCCGGTGCAGGTCCCAGGCATTCTGGAGGGGACAGACCATGTCGTAGCGGCCGTGCGCGATCACTCCCGGGATGTGCCT
>JALOLI010000253.1 GCA_025456165.1 Acidimicrobiia bacterium
CCATTCTGGCCGAACGATCTGACAGATGTCGGCAGGAGGGGGAAGCGTTGTCGGGGAAGCCCGGGATGAGAGAGGCGCACCGGCCCGCTCCGTCGATTCGAGGCCTCACCGCCTCCTTGCCGGAGAGGCATGATGGGCCCCGAGGCAACGGCCGCGCTGCCTACCGCCGCACCGCCACCACCACGTTGTCCACGGCGTGGTGCACCCCGTCCTCGGCCTCCTCGCGGCGCAGCACCCGCTCGGCCCGCACCACCTCGAGGCCGGCTCCCACCACGTCGACGATCTCTTGCGCCGTGTACAGGTGGGCAGGATCGGACGGCCCGCCCCAGCCTTCGGTGAGGTTGGCGATGTCATGGCCGATCACGATCAAGCGGCCGCCCTCGGCCACCGCCCCGGCGGCCTTGCGCCACACCAGGGCTCGCACCTCGGCCGGGGGCTGCAGGTAGGCGACGAGGACCAGGTCGAAGAGGCCCGGGGCCGGCTCCCATTCCCGGAGGTCGGCCAGGACCCAGTCGACCTCGACGGCCTGCTGCTCGGCGAGGCGGCGGCCCCGGTCCAGGGCGACGTCGGACCAATCCACCGCGGTGACCGACCAGCCCCGGGTCGCCAGCCACACGGCGTTGCGTCCGGCGCCGGCGGCGAGGTCCAGGGCCCGGCCCGGGGTGAGGCCCTCCACCTCGGGCACCAGGAAACGGTTCGGATCGAGGCGCCAGGTGAGGTCCTTCTCCCGATGGCGGCGGTTCCAGGCTTCGCGATCCATGGAAGGCAGGGTAGGCGCGGCGAGCGGAGCCTGCCGGGAAGCGGGCGGATCAGTCGTACACCCCGGCCAGATAGCAGGCCCCACCCTGGACCTCGAAGAGGAAGGCCCCCGCCGAGGTGACCACCTGGTAGCGGTCGGCGGCCCCCTCCCCCACCCACCAGCGCCCGGTGTGCCGCCAGGGCCCGGCCCAGGCCAGCACCGGTTCCCAGCGGCTCCCCAGGCGCACCCGCTCGGGCGAGCCGCCGTCCCACTCGACCTCCAGCGGCCGCGGCTCGGGGGGCACCAGCGCCGGCGAGGGCCCCGGCAGGCGCCCCGGCCAGGGGGCCCGCGGATCGCGTTCGGGAGCCGGGGCCGGCTCCCCCCAGCGGTGCCACAGCACCCGCTCTCCCGGGCGGCGGCCCCCCTGCGGCCGGGCCTGGAGCACCGCCTCCGGCCCCACCAGGGCCTGGGCCCGGGCCAGGGCGCGGGTGGCCTCCAGTTCCGAGGCGGCGTCCTCCCCCAGGTGCAGTTGGCGACCCCGGTCGGAGCGGTCGGCCGGCGCCAGGCGGAGCACCGCCAGGCCCCCGGGCACCCCGCCCGACTCCACCCAGGCCCGCAACTGCCAGCGCACCCGTTCGGCCACCTCGGCCTCGCCCAAAGGGTCGGCGCTGCGCCAGGTGCGGGAGCGCACCAACCCCGAGACCGCCTCGGCCTCGACCACCACCCGGTGGGGCGCCCCGCCCCAGGGTCCCAGGCCGGCGATGAGGCGGTGGGCCAGGGCGCGAGTAGCGAAGGCAGCCTGCTCCAGGTCGTCGAGGGGCGGGTCGAAGCGCTCCTCCACCACCAGGTCCTCGGGCAGAGGCCGAGGCTGCACCCAGCGGTCCTCCCCGCCGGCCAGGCGGTGGGCCTCCAGGCCGGGGGGGCCGAAGCGGGAGGCCACCGCCTCCCGGGGCAGGGCGCCGAGGGCCCCCAGGGTGGTGATCCCCAGCCAGCGCAGGGTGGCCGCCATCTCCTCCATGCCCAGCACCGCCACGTCGAGGCCGGCGAGGAAGGCCCGGGTGTCGGCGACGATCACCGGACCGCCGGCGGCCGCGGCCGCCGCCAGGCGGGCGGCGAAGGGGCCGTCGGCCAGGCCGAGGCGTCCCCCCGGGCCCCCGGCGGCCCCCACCGCCGTCTGCACCCGGGCCACCAGGGGCCCCTCCCCGCCGTAGTAGCCGACGGCACCGGCGACGGGAACGAAGAGCAGGCCGGGATCGGCCACCTCCACCCGGGGCACCAGGCCCTCGACCGCGGCGGCTACCGCCTCGAAGGCGGCGGCTTCGGCCCCGGGGTCGGCGGCCAGGGTGACCACCGCCGGGCAGAGGGTCTCGGCCTGGCGCCGCCGCATGCCCGCCGCCACCCCGGCGGCCGCGGCAAGGCCGTTGGTGGCCAGGACCACCCCGTCGCCCACCACCTGGCAGGGCTCACCCGGCGGCGCGTCCGGCCGGCGCAGCCGCCAGTCGGGGAACCACACGCAAAGCGTCCGTGCCGTCATCGACCACCTCGAGGATCTGTTCGATGCCGCCCGCCCCCCGTCCGGCGGCGCGCAGGGTCAGCCACCGGCGAGTGATCCGCCCGTGCCCCGGGCCGGCGCCTTCCCAGCGCACCGCCTGGCCCACCAGGTTGAGGTGGGCCAGGCCCGAAGGGAGGTCGCCGCGCAAGGGGCGGAGGATGAGGGCGGCGCGCCGGGCCCGGGCCAGAGCGCCCAGGCGGCGCAGCAGCGCCTCGTTGGCCCCGGCGGGCACCTCGGCGTACACCGCGGGCAGGCCCTCGAGCAGGGCGGCGGTCACCCGGCCCCACAGTTCGCGGTCGGGGCAGCGCACCACCACCAGGCGCTCCGGAGGCACCCCGGCCTCCCAGGCCGCCGGGGGGCAGAGCCAGCCGCGCACGTCCACCACCGCCACCGGGCCGCGGCGGGCCGCGTCGGCGAGGAGCGACAGGCCCAGGCGGGTGAGGCCCGACCCGGGCGGGCCCACCAGGCCCAGCACCCGGCCCGGTTCGGCCCCCGGGACCACCCGCGGGAAGGCCTCCGGAGCCGCCGCCTCCACCCGCGCCGCCTCTGCCATGGGCCCGTCTCCCTGTGCCGGGCCTCACATCCTAATCGAACATATGTTCGATTGCCGAGGGAGTGCCTTTACGCGCCGGAGGGCGGCCCGCCGGCCGCCCTCCGCAGACCAATCGGTTGGTGACGAGGCCTAAGGGAGTACGCGAATAGGTCCGCCTCAGGGCCGGGTGCCGCCCGAGCGTCGGCCGGCATCCGGCGAGGGGCGGCGGCCTATTGGCGCACCCCCTTACAGGCCCCGCTCGAAGTCGTCCTCGAAGGACACCACGGTGCGGCCGGGACGGCCCCCGGCGCGGCC
>JALOLI010000023.1 GCA_025456165.1 Acidimicrobiia bacterium
GCCCGGCCGATCCCCAAAGTCCCGGCCCTCCGGGGCAAGACCGTGACCACTGCCTTCTTCGAGGCCTCGACCCGGACCCGGCTCTCCTTCGAGAGGGCTGCCAAGACGCTCTCGGCGGACACGATGACCTTCGCCCCCGGGACCTCCTCGCTGTCCAAAGGGGAGAGCCTCAAGGACACCGTGCTGACCCTGCAGGCCATGGGATCCGACCTGCTGGTGATGCGGCACCAGGCGGTGGGGGCGGCTCAGCGGGCGGCGGAGTGGCTGTCTATCCCCGTGGTCAACGGGGGCGACGGGGCCCACCAGCATCCGACCCAGGCCCTCCTCGATGCCCTCACCATCCGGCGGCGGTTCGGGCGCCTCGATGGGCTGGAGATCGCCATCGTGGGCGACATCCGGCACTCCCGGGTGGCCCGATCCGACCTCCTGGCTTTCGCCATGCTGGGGGCGAAGGTCACTCTGGTGGCGCCGCGCACCCTGCTGCCGGTGAGCACGGAGGACTGGCCGGTGCGGGTCAGCCCCTCCCTGGACGAGGTGCTCCCGGGCCTCGACGTCGTCTACCTGCTGCGGGTGCAGACGGAGCGCGGCGGGGCCAGCGTGTTCCCTTCTCTGGCCGAGTACACCGCCCGCTTCGGCATGACGCGAGAGCGGCGAGCCCGGCTCAAGGCGGGGGCGGTGGTGATGCACCCGGGCCCGATGAACCGGGGGGTGGAGATCGCCGACGAGGTGGCGGACGACCCCGACGCCCTGGTGCTCGAACAAGTGAGGATGGGGGTGGCGGTGCGCATGGCGGTGCTCTTCCGCCTGCTGGGAGGTGAGGCCGATGTCTGACATCGTGCTGGTGGGAGGGCTGGTGGCCACTGAGGCCGGGATGGTCGCCGCCGACGTTCGGTTGAACGAGGCCGGCATCCTGGTGATCGGGCCCGGCCTGGACCGGGACGGGGCCATCGTGGCGGACTGCGCCGGGTGCTGGGTGGGCCCGGGCCTGGTCGACCCGCACGTGCACTTGCGCGAGCCGGGCCAGGAGTGGAAGGAGGACATCGAGTCGGGATCCCGGGCCGCCGCCGCCGGGGGGTTCACCGCGGTGGTGGCGATGCCCAACACCGATCCGCCCACCGACGCCGGGCACCTGGCGCGCTTCGTGGCGGAGCGGGGTCGGCAGGTCGGCCTGGTCGACGTGATCCCGGCGGGCTGCGTGACCGCGGGCCGAGCCGGCCAGCGCCTCGCCCACCTCGACGACCTGTGGGCGGCCGGCGTCCGGGTCTTCAGCGACGACGGCGACTGCGTGGCCGACGCCGGGCTGCTGCGGCGGGCCATGGAGTACCTGGCCGATCTGGGCGGCGTGATCGCCCAGCATGCCGAGGATCGCGGCCTGGCCGGCGGCGGTCAGATGCACGAAGGGGAAGTCTCGGCCCGGCTCGGCCTGGTCGGCATCCCCGCCGAGGCCGAGGAGGCAGTCGTGGCCCGCGACCTGGCGGTGGCCCGCCTGACCGGCGGCCGGTACCACGTGCAGCACGCCTCCACGGCGGGCACGGTGGCCCTGATCCGGGCGGCCAAGGCCGGGGGTCTGGCGGTCACGGCGGAAGTAGCCCCACACCACCTCGCCTTCGACCACACGGCGGTGCTGTCGACGGATTCGGCCTACAAGATGTACCCGCCCCTGCGCCGGCCCGAGGACGTGGCGGCGCTGCGGAAGGCACTGGCCGACGGCACCATCGACATGGTGGGCACCGACCATGCCCCTCACGCCGCGCACGAGAAGGATGTGCCTTTCGAAGACGCTCCCCGGGGCGTCATCGGCCTGGAGACTGCCCTGGCGGTGGTGCTGGGGACCGCAGCGCTGGGGCCGGAGGACCTGTTCGCCCGCATGGCGCTGGCTCCCGCCCGCCTGGCCGGCCTGGCCGGGAGAGGGGAGTGGCTCGCGGCCGGAAGTCCCGCCACGATCACCGTGGTCGACCCGCAGGTGGAATGGGTGGCCGAGCGCTTCGCCTCGCGGTCGGCCAACAGCCCGTGGCGGGGGCAGCAGCTGAAGGGCCGGGCCCGCCACGCTCTGTTGCGGGGCCGGCTCACCCTGCGCGACGGGGAAGTGCAGTGGTGACCCGCCGTTGTCCGGGGGGCTGAGCCGCGTGGACCTCACCACTCGCCTGGGGCCGGTGACGCTGCGCTCGCCGTTGATCGCGGCCTCGGGCACGGTGGGGTCGGTGGTGGACTTCGCCGCCGTGGGCGCCTTCGCCCACTACGGAGCGGCGGTGGCCAAATCGGTCAGCGAAGATCCCTGGCCGGGCCGCCCGGCCCCCCGGCTGTACCCGGTGGGGAGCGGCATGCTGAACGGGATCGGCATCCAGAACCCGGGTATCTCGGCGTGGATGGAGACGATCGCCCCCCGCCTGGCCGCGGCCGGGGTGCCGGTGTGGGGCTCGGTCGTCGGCAAGAACGCGGCCGAGTTCGCCCGGGTGGCGGCGGTGATGTCCGGCGCGGGGGTGGCGGCCATCGAAGTGAACCTGTCGTGCCCGAACCTGGAGGGCGGGGCGATCTTCGCCCTGGACCCGGGGACTGCCGCCGAAGTGGTGGCGGCGGTGCGGGCGGCCACGGGGCTGCCCGTGGGCGCCAAGCTCTCGCCCAACGCCGCCGACGTCGCCGGGGTGGCCGGCTCCGTGGCCGCCGCCGGCGCCGACTTCGTGGTGGTGGCCAACACGGTGTGGGGGGCGGCCATCGACCCGGAGACCCGGCGGCCCGGGCTCTCCGGCGTCATCGGGGGTTACTCGGGAGGTCCGATCAAGCCGATCGCTCTGCGGGCCGTGCTCGAAGTGCGCCGGGCCCTTCCCGGGATGCCGATCGTGGGGTGCGGCGGGGTGCGGCGCGGCGCCGATGTGGTCGAGTTCCTGCTGGCGGGGGCGCAGGCGGTGGCCCTGGGGACCGTCCACTTCGCCGACCCGCGGGCCGGGCGGGGGATCGCGCGCGACCTGCAGCGCTACGGGAGGCGCCATGGGGTGGAGCGGGTGGCCGACCTCGTGGGAGCATGGGAGGCATGGTGAACAGCCGGGTGATCGTGGCCCTGGATCTACGCACGGCCGAGGAGGCCGTCCGACTGGCGCGCCTGCTGGCGGGCAAGGTGGCCGGCTTCAAAGTGGGCCTCGGCCTGTTGCACGGTCCCGGGCCGGGGGTGGTGGGGGCGGTGGCTCGGCTGGGGCCGGTCTTCGCCGACGCCAAGCTGCACGACATCCCCAGCCAGGTGCAGGCGGCGGCCCGGCGGCTGGGGGAGTATGGGGCGCGCTGGGTCACGGCGCACGCCGCGGGCGGGGTCGAGATGCTCCAGGCGGCCACCGCGGGGCTGGCGGCCGGAGCAGGCGGCCGTGAGTGTGGAGTGCTGGCAGTCACCGTCCTGACCAGCATCGATGAGGCGGCGTCGACCGCTCTGTTCGGCCGCACCCCGGGAGAGCTGACCTCGCGGCTGGCCAAGCGTGCCGCCGAGGCCGGCGTCGAGGGGGTGGTGTGCTCGCCCAAGGAGTTGCGGGTGGTGGCCGAGGTGGCCCCGGGGCTGCTGCGGGTCACTCCCGGCATCCGCCCGGCCGGGACGGCGGCTCACGACCAGCGGCGGACCGCCACCCCGGCGGAAGCTCTGGCCAGGGGAGCCGATCTGCTGGTGGTGGGGCGGCCGATCACCGCGGCCCCCGATCCGGTAGAAGCCCTGGCGCGGCTGCACGAGGGGCTGCGCGCCATATAGAGTGACGACAAAGGGAGGGAGGGGTGATGGCACCACCGAAACTGACCCCCGAGCAGCGGGCCGAGGCCCTGGCCAAGGCGGCCGCCGCCCGGCAGCAAAGGGCTGCCGTGAAGCAGGCGCTGAAAGAGGGGTCGGTGACACTGGCGGAACTGCTGGCCCGGGCCGACGGCGACAAGGCCATCGGGGGCCTCAAGGTGAGCGCGGCGCTGACCGCGCTGCCCGGCCTGGGGAAGGTGAAGGCGGGGCGGCTCATGGAGCGCCTGGGGATCGCCGAGAGCCGCCGGCTGCGCGGCCTGGGGGCCAAGCAGAAGGAGGCTCTCCTCGCCGCCCTCTCCTGACCGCCCCCGCCGCGGCCGCCTCGTGGTCGTCTCCGGCCCCTCCGGAGCGGGCAAGTCGAGCGTCGTGGCGGGGCTGGCCCGGAGGCTGCCGTTCCACTTCTCGGTGTCGATGACGACGCGCCCGGCGCGGCCCGGCGAGGTCGACGGCGACGACTACTTCTTCGTGGACCGGGAGCGATTCCTGTCGGCGGTCGCCGCGGGCGAGCTTCTGGAGTGGGCGGAGTACAGCGGGCACCTCTACGGCACGCCGCGAGCGCAGGCGGAGGGTCCCCTCGCCGCCGGCGAGGACGTCCTGCTCGACATCGAGCTGCTCGGGGCCGAGCAGGTGAAGGTGGCTTTCCCGGAGGCCGTCTTCGTCTTCGTCGCCCCACCGAGCCTGCGGGTGCTGGAACAGCGGCTCCGGGGGAGGGGCGACACCGCGGACGAGCAAGTGGCGCGCCGTCTGGCGGTGGCCCGCGATCAGATCGAGCAGGCCCGGGTGTGGTTCGACCACATCGTGGTCAACGACGATCTTGAGAGAGCCATCGGCGAGGTCGCCGGTATACTGACCGCTCCCGAACCCCCTGGAAGCCCTTCATGATGATCGAACCGCCCATCGAGACCGTCCTGCAGCGCACCGGGAACCGTTTCACCCTGGTGGTCCTGGCGGCACGGCGCGCCCGGCAGATCAACGCCTACTTCCACCAGCTGGGCGACGGCCTCGGCTCCTACGTGCCCCCGCAGGTGCACTCGCTGTCGCGCAAGCCCCTGTCGATCGCCTTCGAGGAGATCGCCGCCGACAAGGTGATCATCGACCGCGGCGAGTAGGCATGCAGCTCGCCGGCCGGCGCATCGTCCTGGGGATCACCGGGGGCATCGCCGCCTACAAGAGCGCCCATCTCGCCCGCCTGCTGGTCCAGGCCGGAGCGCAGGTGCGCTGCGTGATGACCGAGTCGGCCCTGCGGTTCCTGGGCCCGGCCACGCTCTCTGCCATCACGGGCACGCCGCCCGCCAGGGACTTCTGGGAGGAGCCGTCTCCGGCGCCTCATCTCGACCTCGCCCGTTGGGCCGACGCGGTGTGCATCGCCCCGGCCACCGCCGCCACCATGGCCCGGCTGGCCCACGGCCTCAGTGAGGACCTGCTCTCCGCGGTGGTGCTGGCGGCGCGGGTGCCCGTCGTCGTGGCCCCGGCGATGCACAGCGAAATGTGGTCGCATCCCGCCACCCGGCGCAACCTGGCTTCTCTGCTGGCAGACGGGGTGACGATCGTGGGCCCGGCGAGCGGGCCCCTGGCCGGGGGTGACAGCGGCCCCGGGCGCATGGTCGAGCCGGAGGAGATCTTCGCCGCCATGGAGAAGGCCCTGGGGGGCGGGGCCCTGGCGGGCTGGCGGGTGCTGGTCACCGCCGGGGGCACCCGCGAGCCGATCGACCCGGTGCGGTTCGTGGGCAACCGCTCCTCCGGCAAGATGGGCAACGCCATCGCCGAGGAGGCAGCCTCCAGAGGCGCCGCGGTGACCCTGGTGACCGCGGCCGCGCCGCCGGCGGCCCGCGGCATCGAGGTGGTCCCCGTGGAGACGGCTCAGGAGATGGCGGAGGCGGTGTGGAGCCGGGCCGGGGCGGTCGATGTGGCAGTCATGGCGGCGGCGGTGGCCGACTTCCGTCCGGCATCGCCGGCAGCGGCGAAGCTGCGGCGCGCCGCGGGCCCGCCCGAGCTGGTGCTGGAGCCCACCCCCGACATCCTCGCCGGGGTGGCGGCGATGCGCCCCCGGCCCTTCCTGGTGGGCTTCGCCGCCGAGACCGGCCCGGTCGAGGGGGCGGTGCCGAAGGCGGTCGCCAAGGGAGTGGACCTCCTGGTGGCCAACGACGTGTCCGCCGCCGGGTCGGGCTTCGGGACGGAGGACAACCGGGTCGCCCTCATCCTGCCCGACGGCACCCTGGAGGCCTGGGAGAGCCTGCCCAAGCGCCGGGTGGCGGCCCGCCTCTGGGAGCGGATCGCCGAGTTGAGGAGCCGGGGCACACCCTGAGCGCGCCGCGCGTCGCCCGGGTAGTCCCCGACCTGGCCACCTTCGCCGTCGACGACGGCTTCGCCTACGAGATCCCCGCCGGGATCGAGGTGGAAGTCGGGGCTCTGGTCCGTGTCCCTCTGGGGGGCCGCCGGGTTCGGGGGTTCGTGGTGGGGGTGGGCGAGGCAGCCCGGGCCGGCCTGCGCCCGCTGCTGGGGCGCCGCGGCGATCTCCCGGTATTCGACCGGGGCCTGCTCGAGGTGATGCGCTGGGCGGCCGTGCACTACGTGGCTCCGCTCTCCGTGGTGCTGGGCAAGGGGGCGCCGCCGAACCTGCCGCGCCGCCGGGAGCCGATCGACTTGCCCGCAGTGCCGGAGGGGGCAGCTTCGCCGCTGCCCGACGTGTCGACGGCGGCGGCGGCCGGCGGGCACGTGGGGGCTCGCTACCTGCTGGGGCCCGGGCCCTGGGTGGAAGAGGTGGTCGCTCTGGCCGCTCCGGTCCTGGCGGCGGAGCGGAGCGTCCTGGCCGTGGTGCCCTCCGTGGCGGAGGCGGCCGGCCTGGCCGCCGCGCTGACCGGGCACTTCGGGCAGCGGGTGGTGGCGGCCGCCGACGAGGGGGCCGCCGTGCTGACCGGGGCCTGGGAGGCGGCGCAGCAGCCCGGGAGACTGGTCGTCGGCACCCGGGAAGTGGCCCTGTGGCCCGTTCGGGGCCTGGCGCTGGCGGTCGTCCTCGACGAAGGCCGGCGCGGGCTCAAGGACCGGTCCACGCCGACGACGCACGCTCGGGATCTGCTGTGGCGGCGATCTGCCGTGGAGCGGTTCCCGCTGGTCCTGTGCGGGGCGGTGCCTACGACGGAGGCGCTGCACCGGGCCCCGGCCCTGCTGCGCCTGGGGGGCCGGCCGTGGGGCCTGGTGGAGATCGCCGATCGCTCGGCCGAGCCTCCGGGCGGGGGCCTCATCGGGGAACGGGGGCGGCAGGCGCTGCGCGCCGTCGTGGCCGGCGGCGGCCGGGCCTTCCTCCTGGCGGCGACCCGGGCGCCGGCGCTGCGCTGCGTGGGGTGCCGCACGCTTCGGCTCTGCCCGCAGTGCGGGGCTCGCCCCGACGGGACCGGATCGTGTCCCCGGTGCCGGTGCGTGCTCGGCCCCTGCGGCCATTGCGGGGGACGGCGCTTCGAGGCTCTCGGGGCGGCGGTGGGGCGTCTGGTGGCGGAGGCGGGCGGCTTCCTGGGCCGGGAGGCGGTGGGGGAAGCGGGCAGCGGGCGCCCGGTGGTGGTGGGGACGGAGCGGGACCTGGCCGGCCTGGGGCGGGTGGACCTGGGCGTGGTGGTGGATGCCGACGGCTTGCTGCGGGCGCCGCACTACCGGGCGGTGGAGGACGGCCTGCGGCTGATGGCGCGAGTGGCCGCGGCCGCCGGGCCGGGACGGGGGCGCCGCGCCCTGGTGCAGACCGCCGACCCCGGGCATCCCGCGCTGGCGGCCCTGCGGCGCGGGGATCCCCTCCCCCTCCTGCAGGAGGAGGTCGTGAGCCGGGCGGCGGTGGGCTTCCCGCCGGCCGGGGAGATCATCGTGATCGAGGCGGCCGGGGCCCTCGAGGGGGCCGATGCCGCCCTGCGGGAGGCTGCCGCCGGCCGGGCGGAGGTGCACGGGCCGGCGGACCGCGGCGGCCGGGTGCGCTGGCTGCTCCAGGGGCGGGATCTGCAGGGCCCCCGGCTGATGCTGCGGGGCCTGGTGCAGGAGTGGCGCGAGGCCGGGGCCCGGGTCCGGGTGGACGCCGACCCGATCGACCTCTGACGGGGGCTATCCTCACCCGACGGCACAGGAGGCGCCTTGGCCGTCTTCCCCATCCGCACCTACCCGGACCCCGTCCTGCGTACGCCCGCGGCACCCGTGGGGCGCATCGACGACGACATCCGGCGTCTGGTCGCCGACATGCTGGAGACGATGTACCAGGCGCCCGGGGTCGGCCTGGCCGCCCCCCAGATCGGCGTCGCCCTGCGGGTGGTGGTGTTCGACATCGGTGACGGGCCCCACCACCTGATCAATCCGGTGCTCCTCGAGACTTCCGGGTCCTGGTCGTTCGACGAGGGCTGCCTGTCGGTGCCGGGCCGCTATTGGACGGTGAAGCGCCCCGGCTTTGCCCGGGCGCGCGGGCTGAATCTCAAAGGCGAAGAGATCGAGTACGCCGGCGAGGAGTTGCTGGGGCGGGTGCTGCAGCACGAGATCGACCACGTGGGCGGGACCCTGATCCTCGAGCGCCTGCCCCGGCGAGCCCGGAAACAGGCTCTGAAGGAGATCCGCGAAGAGGAGATGGCGCAGGAGGAGGGCCGGTGAGGGCCGTCTTCTACGGCACCCCGGCCGAGGCGGTGCCCGCTCTGGAGGCTCTGTGCGGCATCGCCGAGGTGGTGCTGGTGACCACCCGCGCCGACAAGCCGCGAGGCCGCTCGGGCCGGCCGGTGCCGCCTCCGGTGAAAGAAGCGGCCAGGGCCCTGGGCCTTGAGGTGAGCCAGCCGGTACGCGCCTCCCACGACCTGGACCGGTTGCGGGCGCTGGCCCCCGACGTGGCCGTGGTGGTGGCTTACGGCCAGATCCTGCCGGCGGACCTGCTGGCCGTCCCGCTGCACGGCTTCGTGAACGTCCACTTCTCGCTCTTGCCCCGCTGGCGGGGGGCGAGCCCGGTGGTGCGGGCCATCCTGGCGGGCGACGAATTGACCGGGGTGACGCTGATGCAACTGGACCCCGGGATGGACACCGGCCCGGTGCTGGCGGTGGCGCCCGCCCGGATCGGGCCGGAGGAGACCGCCGGGGAGTTGACCACGCGCCTGGCCGCCCTGGGGGCCGGGATGCTGGTGGAGCACCTGCCCGCCTACTTGGCCGGGGACCTGGCCCCCCGGCCGCAACTGGAGCAGGGGGCCACCGCGGCGGCGCGGGTGCGGGTGGAGGAGGCCTTCGTCGACCCCACCCGTCATCACACCCAGGCGGTGCTGCGGGCCATCCGCGCCTTCGACCCCAGGCCCGGGGCGTGGTCCGGCTTCGACGGGGTGCGGGTCAAGCTGTGGCGGGCCCGGGGGGCATTGGGGAGCGGGCCGGAGCCGGGAGTGGCCGCGATGGTGGAGGGGGCGGTCCTGCTGGGGACGCCCGACGGCCCGGTGGAACTGCTCGAAGTCCAGCCTGAGGGCCGCAACCGGATGGCGGCCGGCGACTGGCTGCGGGGCCGCCGGCTGGAGCCGGCCCGGTTCACCCCGCCGGCGGGATGACGATCCCCGATAGGTTCTCCTCCGGCTGCGGATAGGCCATCTGGAGGCTCTCCAGGGCCTGGACGAGCGCCGTGGCCACCACCAGGTTGCGATGCCACTTGCGGTCCGCAGGGACGACGTGCCAGGGCGCCCAGGGGGTGCTGGTGCGGGAGAGGACCGCCTCGTAGGCCGCCATGTAGTCGCTCCACCGCTCCCGCTCGGCCAGGTCGCCGCG
>JALOLI010000254.1 GCA_025456165.1 Acidimicrobiia bacterium
GGCCCGAGCGAGGCGATCTCGATGACGGTCAAACCCTCCAGGGGTCCCACGGCACCTCCTCCATTCGACCGCGACCCTACCCCCCGGGCCGGGCTCCCTGCAGGACCATGGTGTCGCCGGTGAGGTCGTCCTTGCCCAGAACGATGAGGTCCTCGATCCGCTCCCGCATGGCGGCGACATGGCTGACCACCACCACCAGGCGGTCGGCCCCCGCCACCAGCCGCTCCACCCCTTCCATGGCCAGGTCGAGGTGCTCGGGGTCGAGGCTCCCAAAGCCCTCGTCCAGGAAGAAGGCGTCGAGGCGGCCCCCTTCGCGGGACACCATCTCGGCCAGGGCCAGTGCCAGGCCCAGAGAGGCGAGGAAGGTCTCCCCGCCGGACAGCGAGACCGCGGGGCGCACCGCCTCGGCGGCAGTGAGGTCGACCACGGCGAACTCACCGTCGTCGCTGAAGCGGTAGCGGCCTCCGGAGAGCGCCTCGAACTGCTCGCTGCCCAGCGCGGCCAGGGCACGGCGCCGCTCGTCGAGCACGTACTTCTGGAACTTGGACGGGGCCAGGTCGTCGTGGAGGACCGCCAGGAGCGCGTGCCGGGCGATGGTCTCCTGCTCCTCCTCCTCGAGGCGCCCCAACTCCGAGAGGCGGCCCTGCAGCACCTCGATGCCCCCCGCGAGTCGGGAGACGGCGGCCCGGGCTTCGATCAGCGAAGCGGCGACGTCGGCGTCGGGGGCCAGGCTCGCTCCGGCCAGCAGAGCCGCCCGACGGGCAGCCGCGGCCTCGCGCCGGGCCAGAGACTCCTTCTTCTGAGCTTCGACCCGGCTCAGGGCGCCCTCGCAGAACGCCCGCAGCCCCTGGAGCGCGGCTCGCAGCCCCGCCGGGTCGGCCCCCGCGGCGACCTCGGCGCCCAGGCCTCCCGCCACCGCGGCCAGGTCGGTGGCCAGAGCCTGGAGCCCCGCCTCGGCCTCCCGCCCCCGTTCCTGGAGCGCCGCTCGCCGCCGCCCGGCCTCCTCGGCGGCGGCGCGGGCCGCAGCCGCCGTCTGTTCTGCGGCGGCCACTCCCGACCGCCTCCCGGCCAGGAGAGCCGCCGGATCCCCTTCTCCCAACAACCCGGTGAGGCGCTCGCGCGTCGCCCGGTGCCGCGCCCCTGCGACCGCGACTTCCTCCCGGGCGGCCGCGGCTTCCCGGCCGGCACGAGCCTCGTCGCGCCCGGCACCTTCGGCCGCCTCGCGCGCCGCCGCCAGGGCGGACTCGGCGGCGACCACTCGCGACCGGGCGGCTCGCTCGGCAGCCTCGGCCTCGTCGAGGGCTCGCTGCGCCTTGGCGGCGTCGGCCGCCTTGCGGCCCCGCGGCAGGGCCGTCACCGGCTGCTCGCACACCGGGCAGGCGGCTCCCACCTCCAGGCCGGCGCGCAAGGTGAGCGCCGCTTCGCGCCGGTGGGCTTCGTGAAGAGCCGTCGCGGCCTTCTCGCGTTCGGCCGCGGCCTTCTCCCCCGCCTTGGCTGCTTCCGCCCTCTCCTTCTCGGCAGCTACGCGGCCCGCGGCCGTCCGGGCCGAGACGATCGCGGCCCCCTGGGCCGCCTCTTCTGCCGCCCCGGCGCGCCGGGCCGCCTCCTCCGCCGCTTGCTCCTCTGCTCCGGCCCGGGCCACCAATCCGGTGGCCTCGTCCAGAGCCGGCCGCCCGCCGGCAGCCTCCAGCGCGGCGGCGAGCGCCTCGTCGGCCTGGGCCGCCACCGCCACCGCCTCCTGCTCCCGCCGCGCCGCCGCCCGGGCCTCGTCGCCGGCGGTGGTCGCCGCCCCCAGCACCGACTCGGCCTTCTCCTCCGGTGGGATCCGCGCGGCGAGGCCCGCCACCCGAGCCCCGTCCGACGCCGCCTCCTGCTCGGCGCGCCGGGCCTCCCGCCCCGCTTCGTCGGCGGCGGCGACCTCGTCGGCCAGGGCGGCCAGGGCTTCGGCCCGGCCGACGGCGGTAGCGTGCTCGGCCAACGCGGCCTCGAGGGCGCGCCGATCCTGCTCCGCCTGGGCCCGCAGCCGGTTCAGCGCGGCCAGTTCTGCGGCCGCGGCGTCCAGTCGCTGTCTAGCGGCGACCCGCATGGCGTCGAGGCGCTCGAACCCGAAAACTCCCTTGAGCACCCCGTCCTTCCCCCCCGGCGTGGCCTCCAGGAACCCGGCGAACTGGTTCTGGGCCAGCATCACCGACCGGCAGAATCCTTCCCAGTCGAGACCCAGCAGCGTCTCGATGCGCTCGGCGACATCCTTCTCGCGGTCGGCTTCCTCGTGCTCCTCCCCGCCTTCCACCCGGTACAGGGCGTGAGCCGACGCCCCCTTGCGGCGCATGGCCCGCACTACCTTCCACCGCTGCCCGTCGACGGAGAAGGTGAGGGCGACCCGGGCCTCGTCGCGCCGCTGGTTGATGAGACCCTTGATGTCGCGTCCCACCCGCGGCGTCTTGCCGTACAGGGCGAAGGCCACCGCGTCGAGCAGGGACGACTTCCCGCTGCCGATGGGCCCCACCACCCCCACCAGGTGACGGCCCTCGAAGCCGAAAGTGGCCGTGCCGGAGTAGGACCGGAAGCCGCTGAGGGTCAGCTCAATCGGCCGCACCGGCCACCTCCTCTTCGATCTCCCGAAAGGCGGCGAGCAGCGGTGCCCCGGGTTCCCGGCCGCGGGCGAGACGGTGGTAGTCGGCGTAGAGGTCGGCCAGGGGGCGTCCCGCCACCACCGCCGCCGCCACCTCGGCTCGCCGGTAGCGGGCGGTCACCTTGACCACCAGCGGGAACCGCTCCCGGGCCCGGTCGAGCAGTCCCGGCTCCGGCCCGGCGGTGTCGACCACCAGGTCCAGGTAGGCGTCCTCGAGGCCGGGGCGGGCGGCGATCTCCTCCCAGGCGCCTTCGACCCGCTCCAGGGCTCGCCCGGCACCGAGCGGCACGCTGCGGACGGTGGCCGGGACCCCGGGCCGGGCGTCGACCAGGACCACGCGCTTGACCTCGCCCGCCTCCCCGAAGTCGAGGGGCAGGAGCGACCCGGCGTACTGGGCGGGGACCGCCACCCCGGGCACCGCCTGCGGGGCGTGCACGTGGCCCAGGGCGACGTAGTCGAAGTTGGGGGGCAGCGCCTGCGGGTCGGCGGCGTAGGCCTC
>JALOLI010000024.1 GCA_025456165.1 Acidimicrobiia bacterium
GCGAGCGCCACGGCATCGTGCTCGTCGGCCATGACCCCGAAGATCTCCTCTACCAGGTCCTCCACGGTCACGATCCCGGCGGTCCCGCCGTACTCGTCGACTACCACCGCCATGCGGTGCCCGGCGTCCTGGAGGTCGGCCAGCAACTCATCCAGCGGCCGGGTCTCCGGCACTTTCAGGACCGGCCTGCCGATCACCGACACCGGGGTGACCGGGCGCCGCTCGGCGGGGATCGCGAAGGAATCCTTGACGTGGACGACGCCCTGGACCTCGTCCAGGTCCTCCCCGTACACGGGGAACCGGGAGTGACCGGTCTCCCGAGCCAGGCGGCGCAGATGCGCCACCGAGTCGTGGCGGCTGATGCCGACGATCGAGACCCGGGGGACCATGGCGTCGGCCGCCACCTTCTCGGTGAAGGTGATGGCCCGGGCCAGCAGGCGCAGTTCGTCGTCGTCCAACTGCCCCTCCTCGGCCGAAGAGCGGATCATCAGCTCCAGCTCCTCCATGGATCGCACTCCGGCGAGTTCGGCGCGCGGCTGGATGCCCAGCCGGCGCACCGTCCAGTCGGCCGACTTGTTGAGGACCAGGATCAGCGGGCGGAGCAGGCGGTTGACCAGCTGCAGTGGTATCCCGAAGAGGACGGCAGAGCGGTAGGGCTGGGCGAGGGCGAGGTTCTTCGGCACCAGCTCGCCGATCACCATCTGTACCGCAGTGGCCAGGACGAGGGCCAGGACCACCGAAACGGCCAGCGAGGAGGTCTCGGGGATCCAGGGAAGCCGGGTAACCAGGGGCTCGATGACTCGGGCGATCGACGGCTCGGCGATGGCCCCCACGATCAGAGAGGTTGCCGTGATGCCGAGCTGGGCGCCCGACAACTCGAACGACAGGTTGCGCATGGACCGGAGCACCCGCCGGGCCGCCTGGTCACCGGCTTCGGCGCGTCGCTCCACCCGGCTGCGCTCCACCGCGACGATGGCGAACTCCCCGGCAACGAAGAACGCGTTGAGGAGGATCATCGCGGCGACGACGATCAGACCGGCGTACATGCCCAGTGCGTCGCTTCCCTCAGTGCCTGCAGACTAACCGCCTCGGGTTGCCCCACCGATGGGCTCACCGCAACGCCCTACATCCCCAGGCGCTCGATGATCTCCGGGCGGCGCTGCCAGTCCTTCTCCACCCGCACCCGCAGGTGCAAGAACACCCGGGCCCCCAGCAGGGTCTCGATCTCGCCCCGGGCCTCGCTTCCCGCCTCTTTGAGCAGGGCCCCGCCCTTGCCGATGATCATCCCCTTCTGCGAGTCGCGCTCCACCACGACCCGCGCCTCAACGCGGATCACTCCCCCGGGCTGCTCCTCCATGCCCTCCACCACCACCGCCAGAGAGTGAGGCAGTTCCTCCCGCAGCCGGGCGAGGAACTTCTCCCGGATCAACTCGCCGATGAGCAACTCCTCGGGCTGGTCCGTAGTGGTGCCCGGCGGGAAGTAGACGGGGCCCTCGGGCAGCAGCGCGACCAGTTCGGTCACCAGCGGCGCCAGGTTCTCCCCCTGCAAGGCACTGAGGGGCACGTAGGCGGCGAAGTCCCACTCCCCCGCTTCGGCCAGTTGCGCCCCCACGGCGTCGTGCTCGGCGGCATCGACCTTGTTCACCACCACCACCGTCGCCGCGCCCGCCTCTCGCAACCGGCCGGCGATGAGCCGGTCGCCGGGGCCGATGCGCTGAGTGGCGTCGAGGACGAACACCACCGCGTCGGCGTCGGAGAGCGTCCCCTCGACCAGGCGGTTGAGCCGCTCCCCCAGGGCGGTGCGGGGACGGTGCAGGCCCGGAGTGTCCACGAACACCAGCTGCGCCTCGGCCGTGGTGAGGACCCCGCGGATGGTGTTGCGAGTCGTCTGGGGACGGGGCGAGGTTATGGCCACCTTCGCCCCCACCAGGGCGTTCACCAGCGTCGACTTGCCCACGTTGGGCCGGCCCACCACGGCGATGAAGCCGGACTTCACAGCCTGGTGACCCGGACCCGGGAGACTCGCCGCCCCTGCACCTGCTCGGCGGCGAGCACCAGGCCCTCCACTTCGAACGGCTCCCCGACGTGCGGCACCTGCCCGGCCAGGCCGAGGAGCAAGCCGCCCACGGTGTCCCAATCGCCCTCGGGCAGACGCACCCCGGTGAGGTCGGCCAGGTCGTCGACCGGCAGGCGGGCGTTGACCAGATAGCCGCCTCCGGCGACCGGGGTGATCATCGGCTCCTCGACGTCGTGCTCGTCGACGATCTCCCCGACGATCTCCTCGATGAGGTCCTCGATGGTCACCAGGCCCACGGTGGACCCGAACTCGTCCACGACCACCGCCAGATGCACCTTCTGCCGCTGCAGTTCGCGGAGCAGGTCGTGCACCCGCTGGGTTTCGGGCACGAAATAGGCGGGCCGCATGATCGAGGTGACCGGCTGGGAGCCCTTGCCCGAGTCCATGAGGGCCAGCAGATCGCGGGCGTAGAGCACCCCCACGATCTCGTCCCGCGACTCCCCGGTCACCGGCATCCGCGACCGGCCGTGGGCGATGACCACATCGAGGGCGTGGTCGGTGTCGTCCCGGGCCGAGATCGTCACCATGTCGGCGCGGGGCACCATGACCTCGCGCACCACGGCATCGCCGAACTCCAGCACCGAGGTGATCAGCTTGATCTCCTCGGCCTCCTCGGCCTCGGTCTCGGTCTCGGCATCCTCCTCCTCCCCGTCTTCCTGGAGCAGGTCGGTCGCCTGCTCCCCCACCCGCACCGCCACCGCCAGCAGCCCCGACAGGTAGTAGGCGGGGAAGCGGGGCCGGGCCCGGCCCATGGAGCGGGGCAGGATGTCGACGGCCAGCACCAGGATCAGGCCCGTGCCGACCAGGCAGCCCGCCAGGGCCCAGCCCGACAGCACCGCCGACACGGCCCAGGCCGCCGGAATGGCGGCGGCGACGACGAGCACGGCGTGAACCACCCCCAGCGCCGGCTGCAGCGTGAGGCGGTCCTCGAGCAGAGCGGCGGCCCGGGCGGCGCCCCGGCGGCCCTCGGCGGCGTCGCGCAGCGCCTGGGCCCGGGGGGTGCGCACCAGCGAGGCCCCGCCGAAGCGCAGGGCGGCGCCGACCAGGACCACCAGGCCGGCCAGGATCAAGGCCAGGGCGGTCACGGCGCCTCCCGCCCGATCATCGCCAGCAACTGCTGCTCGCGCTCTTCCATCTCATCGGCGTCCTCGTCTTCGCCGTGGTCGTAGCCGAGCAGGTGGAGGATGCCGTGCACGGCCAGGAGATAGAGGTAGTCCTCGAAGTCGACCTCCTCGGCGACGGCGTGGCGGCGGATCTCCGCCGGGCAGAGGAACACGTCGCCCAGGCTCAGCGGCGGGTAGTTGGCCATCTGGAGAGGGGCCTTCCCCGGCTCCAGGTCCTGGAGGGGGAAGGCCAGCACGTCGGTGGCCCCCTCGCGTCCCATGAACTCCCGGTTGTACTCGGCGATCTGGGCGGGAGAGACGAGGATCATCGCCATCTCCGTGCCGGCGGCAAAGCCCTCGGCCTCCAGCACCAGATCGGCGAAGCGCCGCAGGCCGGCGGCGTCGACCGGCTCGTCCTGCTCGTCGCCGAGGAACACGCTCACGCCGGCACCGCCTTGCCGGGGAACCCGGGGTAGGGGATCCGGGCGTGGTAGTAGCCGATGAGCCCGTCGACGATGGTCTCCTTGATGCGAGTCAGCTCGCCGAAGGTGACCTGGGACTCCTCGAGTTGGCCGTCCTCCACCTTCTCGGCGATGACCTGCTCGACCAGGCGGCGCAGGCTCTCGCTGGTGGGGTCCTCTTGCTGCACCAGGGCCCGGGCCGCCGCCTCGCACGAGTCGGCCATCATCACCACCACCATCTCCTTGGACGACGGCTTGCGGCCGCGGTGGCGATAGTCGCCGGGGTCTACCTCGTCCTCGCCGTAGATCTCGAGGGCGCGGTGGAAGAAGAACCGCATGAGGCTGGTGCCGTGGTGGGTGACGATGGCCTGGGCGACCTCGGGCGGGATGCCGTAGTCCCGGCTGAGGCGCAGGCCCTCCGCCACATGGCTGCGCACCACCGCCGCCGAGTGCTCCGGGGGCAGCCGGTCGTGCGGGTTGGAGACGCCGAACTGGTTCTCGACGTAGTACTGCGGCGAGACCGTCTTCCCCAGATCGTGGAAGTAGGCCATGGCCTGGGCGAGCAGCGGGTTCCCGCCCACGGACCGGGCCGCCTTCCCCGCCAGGCTCCCCACCATGAGGCTGTGGTTGAAGGTGCCCGGGGCCTCCTCCTCGAGGAGGCGGAGCGCCGGGTGATTGCGGTCGGTGAGGTCGAGGAGGGTCTGGGTGGTGGTGATGCCGAAAGCGGAGGCGAGGAAGGGCAGCATCCCCAGGGCCGCCACTCCAGAGATCAGGCCCGACGCCGCCCCGAACAGAGCGGTCCAGCCGAGGCTCACCTCCGGGTAGAAGAACCAGGCGAGCGCTACCGCCAGTGGGGCGTGCAACGCCGCGCTCAGCGCCACCGCCAGGTTCAGTTCGGTGCGCGACGAAACGGCCGAGACCAGCGGGATCGGCGCCAAGGTGGCCCCCACGACGAAGATCACCAGGGCCGGGCTCTCGGTTGCCAGAGCGGTGAAGGCCGCCGCCGGCACCGCCAGGATCGTCGCCGTCCGCGAGTCGAACAGGCTGGCCGCCAGGTAGCCGAGCAGCGCCGCCGGGATGAGGAAGCCGAGCTCGGGGCGATCCCGCACCAGCAGGCCGGGCAGGCGGGCACCGGCGGCCGCCAGCACGAGGAGCAGGCCGAAGAGGACCACCATCTTCGGCTGCTGCCAGTACTCCCGGCCCACCCGCCACAGGTAGAAGACCGCCAGCAGGACGACGAGGGCGGCGACCAGCGCCATGGCGGGCAGCGAGGCCTTGCTCTCTTCGGGGAGGAGCAAGTCCAGCTCCTTGATCGCCAGGAGCTGCGCGGCGCTGACCCGCTCGCCGGCGTTGACGATGTTCTCCCCCGCCACGTAGGACTTGGTGATCTCCTCGACCGCCTCCCTGGCCTGTTCGCGAGCGAACTGGGTCTCGGCATCGTCCGGGAAGAGATTGGGTTGCAGGGACGTGGCCACCAGGTCGGCCACCCCCGCCTCGGCGGCCAGCCGCAGCTCCTCGGGAAGGTCGCGCACCAGGATCAACGCCGGCGGGTCGCTCACCAGGGCGTTGCGGACCTGCTCCAGTTCGCCGGAGCGGATCCCGTCGGCCAGGGTGGTGTTGGCCAGCGTCAGGGCCTCGGTCTCCACGAGAGGGAAGACCTCGGCATCTCCCGCTTCGAGCCGGTCGAAGTCGTCGTTGCGGATGGCCACCATCGCCTGCAGGGTCTCGGTGCGCAGCAGCGGGTGCTGCTCGTGCAACTGGGCGATCTGCACCTCCTCGGGAGGAGGCGGCGGCAGCGTGGTGGTCGTGCTGGTGGAGGTCGTCGTATCCGCGGAGGTGGTGGTCTCCTCGGCCGTAGTGGTCGTCTCCCCTTCGGTGGTCGAGGGCGCCTCTGATGTCGTCGTCTCGGCGGCGGTGGTAGTCGTGGTCGTCGTGGTGGTGGTGACGGTGGGCACCACGCCGGGGTCGTCGTCGGGGATCTCGAGCGGCAGCGCGGCGTCGTCGGCGTTGGCGAAGAAGTCCCGGATACTGCGAAGCACGGCCGAGGCGGCGCCCGGGTCCGGGGTGTAGACCTCGTCGACGGCTTGCCCCGCCGCCTGCCGGGCGGCCTCGGTCGCCGCCTCGTCGGGGACCTCGACGTCCCGAGTGGCGATGAGGGTCTCCGGCGCGACCTGGCCCTCGGACAGGGTCACTGCTTCCACGCCGTCCCCCTGGCCGGCGACGAGCACCAGGGAGACGAGCGCCACGGTCAGCGCCAGGGCCAGCGTGCGGATGGCACCCGAAGTCCGGGCCCCGAGCCTCATCTGCCCTTGCCCCCCTCCTCGTAGCGCCGGTAGGCCTCGATGATCGAAGCCACGATGCGGTGGCGCACCACGTCGTCGGAGGTCAGCTCGACGAAGCCCATCCCGTCGATCCCGCGCAGCACGTGGCGCACCTGGCGCAGGCCCGAGCCGCGGCCGTCGGGCAGGTCCACCTGGGTGATGTCCCCGGTCACCACCATCTTCGAGTTGAACCCGAGGCGGGTCAGGAACATCTTCATCTGTTCGGGCGAGGTGTTCTGGGCCTCGTCGAGAACGACGAAGGCGTCGTTGAGGGTGCGGCCGCGCATGTAGGCCAGCGGTGCGATCTCGATGGTCCCCCGCTCCACCAGGCGCTGCGTCTCGTCGGGGCCGAGCATGTCGTAGAGAGCGTCGTAGAGGGGCCGCAGGTAGGGGTCGACCTTGGCGGCGATGTCGCCGGGCAGGAAGCCCAGGCGCTCCCCCGCCTCGACCGCCGGGCGGGTGAGGATCATGCGGCTCACCGCCCCGGTGGTCAGCGCCTCCACCGCCAGCGCCATGGCCAGGTAGGTCTTGCCGGTCCCCGCCGGGCCGATGGCGAACACCACGGTGTCGGCCCGGATGGCGTCGAGGTAGAGCTTCTGGTTGAGGCTCTTCGGGCGCACCACCTTCCCCCGGCCCACGGGCACGCCGTCGGTGAACACGCCGGCAGGATGGGGCACCCGGGACTTGACCAGGTCCACCACCCGGCGCACCCGGTCGGCGTCCAGCGGCTGCCCCTCGCCGACGAGCACCAGCAGCTCCTCGAACACCTGCTTGACCAGAGCCGTGGTGCGCTCGTCGCCCCCGATGCGCACCTCGTCGCCCCGTACCACGACCCGGGCCTGCGGGAAGGCTTTCTCGACGACGCGCAGCAGGCCGTCCTGCTCCCCCACCAGAGCAGCCAGGAAGTCCCCGGGCACGTGGAGTCGGGCTTCGGATGCAGAAGCCTGGGTCACAGCGAGCCGCGTTGAGGGGGCACGGGGCTTCCGAGTATACCGGCGGGGCTCGATTGGCCCCGTCGGCGGGGCCGCAGGCCGCTCAGGGCCGCTCGGTGAGCCCCAGGGCGGCGAGGCGCTCGGCGAAGGCCTCCTCGGTCTGTTCGAGGAGGAGGGCCAGGAGGCGCAGGTCGTCGCGCCGGATGGTGAGCACCTTGCCGTTGAAGTCCCGCCGCATCATCTGGATCGAGCGGAGGAACCTGTCGAAGATCTCCGCCTCGGTGCCTTCGAGGCGCTCGACGGCCGTCAGGTCGATGGTCACCCCGCCGCGGGGCAGGGGCAGGACCGCCCCTTCCTGGGCCTCCTCCGCCGGGATGAACTGGCTGATGGGCACCTGGAAGAAGGCGGCCAGGCGGCGCAGGCGGGGCAGGGACAGGCTGCGCTCGCCGCGCTCGTAGGCGCCCACCACCGCCGCCTTGAACTCCCCCTGGGAGAGACGCTGGACATCCTGGAGCGAGAGCCCACGCTGGCGGCGAATGGTCCGCAGCCGCGATCCCACCATCTCGCTGTACGGCATCGCTTCCATGCGCTCCCTCCGGCTCCCCCGGTCCCCCGACACCGCGGTGTGTTCGTCACCACTGCGCTCTGTGCTCATGATAGCCACTCCGGAGGAGCGGCGGGGACCATTCCTACTCCGCTATGGCCGGAAGGGAGGACTCAGCGGGCCTTGCGCCTCCGGGGCCGCGCCGCCGGAGCCTCCCCGCCCCCGGAGGCCGCGGCGAAGGCCCGCAGCGCCGCCTCCTGGGCCGCATTCAGGCCGGTGGGGACCAGCACCTGCATCTCGACGAGGAGATCCCCCCGCCCGCGGCGCCGCAATCGGGGCATCCCGAGACGAGACAGCTTGAAAACCGTCCCCGGCTGGGTGCCGGGCGGCACCTCGATGTCCAGGTCCTCGCCGTCCACGGTGGGGACCTTGAGGCTGGTGCCGAGGGCCGCCTCCGCCAGTCCGAGGCGCACCCGATGCACCAGGTCGGCTCCGTGGCGCTCGAAGCGGGGGTCGGGAGCCACCCGGATCTCGACGTAGAGATCGCCGGGGCGCCCCCCCGGCTCGCCCACGCTGCCCCGGCCGGTGAGGCGCAGCCGGGCCCCGTCCTCTACCCCCGCCGGGATCTCGATGCCGACCGCGACCTCGTCGGAGATCGCCCCGGCGCCCCGGCACTCCGGGCAGGGCGAGGTCACGATGCGGCCCCGGCCGCGGCACTTGTCGCACGGGACGACGGTCAGGGCCGCCCCGAGGAAGGTCTGCCGGGTGACCCGCACACTCCCCCTTCCGGCGCAGCGGTCGCAGACCGCCGGTGTGGTGCCCGCCGCCGCCCCCTCGCCGCCGCAGGCGGCGCAGGCCACCCGCGCCCGGTAGCGCACCTGGCGGGAAACGTCCTGAGCTGCCTCTGCCAGCGTCAACTCGACCACCACCCCGGCGTCTTCGCCGGCCGCCGGCCCGGGCGCCCCGCCGAAGCCGAACCCGAGGCCGCCTCCGAAGAACCGGGAGAGCAGGTCGTCGATGCCGGCGAAGGACGAAAACAGATCGCCCGCCTCCACCCGGCCGCCCCGGTCGTAGGCGGCGCGGCGCTGCGGGTCGCTGAGCACCTCATAGGCCAGGGCGGCCTCGCGGAAACGGTGCTCGGCCCCGGGATCGCCGGGGTTGGCATCGGGATGGGTCTCGCGCGCCTTGCGCCGGAAGGCCTTCTTGATCTCGTCCTGAGTGGCGTCGCGGCCGACCCCCAGGACTTCGTAGTAGTCGACCACCTCAGCCGCCCAGCGTGTCGCCGAGGGCGTCGCCGACCTCTTCGACCGCCTCGATCGCCCGGCGATAGTCCATGCGCCTGGGGCCGAAGAGACCCACCCGCCCGGTGGCTCCGGCCGCTTCGAAAGGCGCCGAGACCACGGCGAGGTCCTCCTCGCCGGCAGGAACCTCGGCCCCCAGGCGGACCGTGGTGTGCCGCGAGGCGTCGTCGACCAGCTGCAGCACCGTGGCCTCCCGCTCGAGGAGGGCCAGGATGCGATGCAGCTTGGCCAGGTCGGCCCACAGGGTGGCCATGAGGCTGGTGCCACCCAGGAACACCGGCCGGTCGGCCCGGGCCGCCTCCGTCACCGCCTGCAACGCCCGCCCCACCAGGTGGGCGACCGGAAGAGGGAGATCGAGCGGAGCCTCGGCCCCGGAATCGTCGAACGAACGGCCGCCGACGACGTCCGCCAGGGCCTTCTGGGCCTGAGTCACTTCCGTGGGGGCGACGGTCACGCCGAGGCGCAGCAGCGACTGGGTAACCCGGCCCCGCTCGGTGACGAGCACCAGCAGCACGCTGTCCGGGCCGACGGGAAGCAAGTGGACGTCCCGCAGCGTCTGGCCCTGGACCGGGGGCCCCACCACCACCGCCGGGTAGTGGGCCACGTCGGCGAGCAGCTCGGAGGTCTGCTTGAGCATGCGGTCCAGTTCGACGTGGATGGTGGCGAAGAAGTGCTCGACCCGGGCATGTCCGCTGGGCCGCAGCGTGTCGGCCGAGAGATGGTCGATGTAGTAGCGGTAGCCGCG
>JALOLI010000255.1 GCA_025456165.1 Acidimicrobiia bacterium
GCCGGGCCCCGGTGCCCCCTCCCGGGTCCTGGTCCACGTAGATGTCGAAGGTCTGGATCGACAGGCCGTTGGGGCTGCCCCAGGCATTGGCGATGGTCGCCAGGGTCTCCAGGGTGATCACCAGGTCGCCGCCCTCGGTGCCGAAGGAGGCGTTGGTGAGGTCGTAGGACCCGGCGGTGAACACCGAGTCGCTCGGGTACACGTAGGCCCCCGGCCCGTGGTCAACGCCGGTGGGGTCGGCCACTTCCAGGAACACCTCCACGTTGGAGATGTCGGGCACCTGGGCGGCGGCGGGGGCCGCCGCCGGGTACAGGCCGGTTTCGCCGCCGGCATCCCAGGTGACCACCCGGAAGGGGATGAGGTCCCCCACTTCCAGGGCGCCCAGGCTCGCCAGGGGGATGGTGAACTCGACCCGGGAGGCGTCGGCGCCGGCGCCGAGCAGGATGGGGCTGAAGGTGGCTTCGTCGCCGCCGAGCGGCGGCAGAGGAGAAGCCGAGGTGACTGCGGCCCCTCCGTCGTACCGGTACAGGTGCGAGGCGCCGAATCCGAGCAGCTGCCCGCCAAGGGTCGCGGGCCGCGGTTCGGGCGCTCCGGGCACGCCCAGGTAGAGGTCGAAGCCGGCCCCCTCAGGCCAGTCGCCCGCCCAGTCGAAGCGGAAGTGCAGGCCCTCGGGGGTGAGGCCGAAGTAGATCGCCGATCCGTCCTCGCCGAGGTAGGCGGCGGCAGCGTCCCACTCCCCGTCGGGGAATTGCCCGTCGATGGTCACCGCCAGCGGCGCCTCGCCGGCCGCCCGGTCGGGCAGCGCCGGGGTCTCGGGGATGATCGGCACCGACACGAAGGCGGGCCGCTCTTGCCCCATGGCGTCGTAGACCTGGCCGAGCAGTTCCCGGAAGGCGGTGTCGAAGTAGTCGTCGTTGCCGCTGGACTGATCGGCGCCGTACCACCAGAACCAGTCCGAGCCCTCGGCGAAGAGCATCTTCTCGTAGGCGGCGGCCAGGGCCTCGGGGTTGATGTCGCCGGAGCGCTCGAACCGGCCCAGGTCGTCGCGCACCTCCCACAGGTAGTCCCAGGCCGTGGCCTCTTCGGGCTCGCCGATCCAGGTGGCGTAGTTGGAGGAGAACCAGGCGCCCGGCCAGACCTCGTCGAGGGCTTCGACCTGGCCGCCGAAGGCCTCCAGGTACTGGCTGGGGGTCACGGTGCGCACCCAGTCGGCCTCGTTCAGGGCCCCGTACAGTGCCCGGAGGAAGTCGATGCCGTCGTTGGGGTAGTTCTCCCAGGCGTTCTCCCCGTCGAGGATCACTGAGACCACGTGGGGCCCGGTGGCCCCTTCGGCGGCGAGGCGGTCCTTGATGGCCTGGAGACGCCCCATGAAGTCGGCGGCGGCCTGGTCGGCCGGGGTGCCGGAGTACTGGAAGCCCACCAGGTCGGAGATCACCCGATCGCGGAAGAACATGGCCACCGGCTCGTTGCGGCGGGGCACCCCCAGCCAGGGCCGGTAGAGGAGGTCGGCTTCCTGCACGGTGTCGTTCTCGTCGCGAGTGAACGAGCCCAGGCCCAGCGAGGGGGCCAGCACGTCCTCGCCGGTGGCGATCCATTGCACTCCGTTGCCGGAGAACATCGGGATCACATACTGCGACACGGCTCCCTCGCCCGGCCACATGCCCACCGGGCGGGTGCCCAGCAGCCGCTCGGCCAGGTCGAGGCCGCGGCGCACGTGCTCCTGGGCGTCGCCGATCTGGTTGAAGCGGTTCTGCGGGAGGATGGCCGTGGGGTCGCCGGTGGAGGCGGCCGAGGTGTCGGCGATCAGGGGGAGGATGGGGTGGGCCAGCGGTGTGGTGGTCACCTCGATGTTGCCCTGCTCCCAGAGGCGGGCGTGCAGGGGGATGACCTCGCCGATGATCCGCAGGTGCTCGGCGAAGAGGACCGCCTTGTCCTCCTCGGTGAAGTCGCGCCCCTTCGCCACCAGCGAGGCCAGGGGCTCCTGCGCCAGAAAGGAGGGGTCGGTCCAGGCCAGGTTGAACAGCACCTGGAGGTCGCGGAAGTCCTCCTCGGCGTAGGCGGTGCCGGCGTCCCGCAGGGCGCGCAGCTCCTGATAGCGGGGGAAGCGGTCGACGATCCGGGCGTTGGCGTCGAAGAACCTCTCGAGGATGTAGCTCTTCTGCTCATCGGTGAGCTCGGCCGCGGGGACCTCGCTCAGCACCCAGTAGATGTCCTTGGTGCCGTTGGCCAGCTCCTCCAACTGGAGCAGCAGGACGGGGGTCAGGTTGAAGGTCGCCCGGACGCTGGGGAACTCCTCCACCAGGGCGGCCATGTCGTAGTAATCCTTGGTGGCGTGCACCCGCACCCAGGGCCGGGTCACCACCCCGTCGGCGTCTTTGGGGTAGAGCGGCTGGTGCTGATGCCACATGAGCATCAGGTAGAAGCCCTCGGGGTCGAGGGGCTCTGCCGCCGCCGTCGTGGTGGTGGTCCCGGCGGTGGTGGTCGTGGCCCCCGTGGTGGTGGGGGCGACGGTCGTGGTGGACCCGTCGTCGGAGGTACAGGCTCCGGCGATCAGGGCCAGCAGGGTGAGGGTGATGAGCAAGCGCCGCATGGCGCCGAGTGTATTCGGGCGGCGGTGCCGGGGAAGAGGCCCGGTCAGATCCCCAGGTGGCGCAGGAAGGCCTGCTGGTTGGGCTCCCTCCCCAGGAAGTCGCGCAGCATCTCGCCGGCGTCCACGGAACCGCCTCGCTCCAGCACCTTGCGGCGGTACTCGCCGCCCACCTCGGGGCTGGTGTGCCCGGCGGCTTCGAAGCGGGAGAACATGTCGTCGCCGAACACCTTGGCCCACAGGTAGCCGTAGTAGCCGGCGTCGTAGCCGAAGAGATGCCCGAAGCCGGCCGGGTAGAAGGTGCCCTCGTGGTGCGGGAACCCGGTCACCGCGGTGGTGTCCCGGGTGATGGCGAACAGGTCCTTGGCCTCGGCGGGGCCGTGGAAGGCCATGTCGAGGAGGCCGAAGGAGATCTGGCGCAGGGTGAGCAGGGCCACGTGGAGGTCGCGGGCGGCGGCCAGTTGCTCCACGGTCTCCGCCGGGATGGGTTCTCCGGTCTCGTGGTGGCGGGCGAAGCGCTGCAGCACCGCCGGCGTCCA
>JALOLI010000256.1 GCA_025456165.1 Acidimicrobiia bacterium
AACGACGCTTGCCAGCACTTCCTCGAAGGCGTCGTCCAGGAGTTCGAGCGGCCCGACATGTCGCAGATGCAAGACCAGATGCTCGCCTTCGCTCAGTGCATGCGAGACCACGGGGTGGACATGCCCGACCCCGAGTTCTCCGAGGACGGCGCCGTCACCATCTTCGGCGGGCCGGGCGAGCCGGGCATGGACCCGAGTGACCCCACCTTCCAGGCGGCCCAGGAGGCCTGCAACGAGATCTTCGGCGGCGAGGGGGGCATGGGGGTCGTCGTGGGCGGCGACTCCGGCTCGGCGGGAGTGTCCGGGCCCATGCCGCCCTCGGGCGGCGGCATCGAGCCCCTCCCGGGGACCGACGACTAGCCGGGTGAGATCTCTCATCCCGTTCTCACGTGCCACTAACGGGACCATGAAGACAGGAGACCATGCTGGGCGCATCACGATCGAAGAAGGTGAGCCCATGCGCATGAGATGGCCCGTTGCCCTCACCGCCGCCGCCCTGCTCGCCGCCGGGTGCGGCGGCGGGGAGGGCAATGCCGGCATCGCTTCCCTCGAGGGGCAAGCGGGCGGCACGACGACCACGGCCGCGGCCACCGGGGTCACCGTGGACCGCGAGCAGGCCCTGCTCGAATTCGCCCAGTGCATGCGGGACCACGGCGTCGACATGGAAGACCCCACCACAGACGAGAACGGCGACTTCCAGATGATGCGCCCCTCCGGAGGAGGGGAGGGCGGTGAGTTCGACCCCGCCGACCGCGAGGCCATGCAGGCCGCCCGCGAAGCCTGCTCGCAGTACCTCGAGGGCATCGCCCAGGGCTTCGACCGCCCGGACATGACCGAGATGCAGGACCTGATGCTGCAGTACGCCGCCTGCATGCGGGACAACGGCGTCGACATGCCCGACCCCGACTTCTCGGAAACCGGCGAACCTGGCGGCCAGGGCGCCGGCGCCCGCCTGGGCTTCAACCCCGGCGACTTCGACCCCAACGACCCCGCCTTCCAGGCGGCCAACGAGGCCTGCCAGGACATCTTCGGCGCCGAGGGGATGCCGGGCTTCATGGGAGGCGGCCCCGGGGACGGCATACCCCCCGGCGGGACCCCGCCCGACGAGGGCACGCCTCCCGACACAGACGGCTGAACAAGTCCACGACCGAGCGAGGAGACCCACGATGCAGGATGGAACGCAGCCCGCAGGCGCGGCGACCGGCGCCGCGGCGGGCGAACGGCGGCGGAAGGCCAGAGTCCGGGTTGCCGCCGGCGTGGTGATCGCCCTCCTCGCCGCCGGCGGCGGGGCGGCCTGGTGGCTCCTCGGCTCCGACGGCGACGTAGCCGCTGACACCGCGGCGGAGGCCTCCTGGGCTGAGGTGGTCCGCACCGACATGGAGAGCGTTGAGACCCTCGACGGCACCCTCGGCTTCGAGGAAGGAGACCCACTCGGCTCGGGCCTGGCCGGCACGATCACCTGGGTGACCCCGGCGGGGGAGGTCGTGGACGAGGGCGACGTGCTCTACCGGGTGGAGGGCAAGCCGGTGGTCCTGCTCCGGGGCGACCTGCCCGCCTGGCAGGACATGGGCCTGGAGGAGGTGACCCTCGCGGTGAAGGCCATGGGCACCATCACCTGGCTCCCCGAGACCGGGGTCACCCTGCAACAGGGCGACCCGGTAGCGAAGGTGGACGAGATCCCGGTGATCCTCCTCTACGGCAGTCTCCCCGCCTACCGGTCGCTCTCCTACGGCTCTGAAGGAGAAGATGTGGCCCAACTGGAGACCGCCCTGGTCGCCCTGGGCTACGACCCCGACGGGGAAGTCACCGTGGACGAGGAGTTCGACTGGGACACCCGCAACATGGTGCGCGACTGGCAGGAGGCCGTAGGCCTCGACGACGACGGCCGGGTCGAACCCGCCGACATCGTGATCGTGCCCGGCCCGGTGACGGTGGGTGAGCTGACGGCGGCAGTGGGCGACGGCGTCCAGGGCAGCCTCCGGATCGCCACCGCCCGGGGCGACTCGGGTGGCAGCGAGGGCGCCGACGTGGAGCAACTCGAGGCAGCCCTCTCTCGCCTGGGCTTCGACCCCGGTCCCATCGACGGCGTCTACACGACCGGGACCCAGGCGGCGGTGCTCGCCTGGCAGGAGTCCATCGGCGCCGACACCGACGGCGTGGTGGACCTGGGCGAGATCGTCTTCCGGCCCGCGGCCATCCGCATCTCCGAGAACCTGCTCTCGGTCGGCGACACCGTGGCCGGCGGCGCCGGCGTGCTCGGCGCCTCCTCCGACGAAGTGCAGGTGACCGTCGCCCTCCCCGCCTCTCAGCAGGACCTGCTGGCGGCGGGCGACCGGGTCACCGTGGTGCTGCCCGACGACACCGAGGCCGGGGGAACGGTCGCCTTCGTGGACACCGTGGCCACCCGCAGCTCCCAGTCCATGGAGGTCACCTTCAAGGTGATCGTCGCCCTCGACGACGTCTCGGTGGCGGCCGGCCTCGATCAGGCCCCGGTGGAGGTCGAAGTGGTGACCGAGTCCCGCACCGGCGTCATGGCGGTGCCGGTGACCGCCCTCCTCGCCCTCGCCGAGGGCGGCTACGCGGTCGAAGTCGACGCCGGAGGCGGCACTACCCGCCTGGTTGCCGTCGACCCCGGGCTCTACGCCGACAACCTCGTCGAGGTGGCCGCCGACGGCCTGGAGCCGGGCGACCGGGTGGTGGTGCCGTGAGCCCCGTTCTCGAGATGCAAGGGGTGACCCGGGTCTACCCGGGCACCCCGCCCGTCCCCGCCCTGCAGGGCATCGACCTCCGGATCGACGCGGGGGAGCTGGTCAGCGTCGTCGGGCCCTCGGGATCGGGCAAGTCCACCCTCCTCCACATCATGGGCACCCTCGACCGGCCCGATTCGGGCCGCGTCGAAGTCGGCGGGTTCGAAGTGAGCCGGATGAACGACCGCCAGCTGTCGGCGCTCCGCTCGCAGCGCATCGGGTTCGTCTTCCAGCAGTTCCACCTGCTCGACGCCGAGACCGCCCTGGACAACGTGGCCGACGGCCTGCTCTACACGGGGCGGCCCGCCGCCGAGCGGCGCCGCCTGGCCGCCGCCACGCTGGAACGGGTCGGGCTCGCCCACCGCATGCA
>JALOLI010000257.1 GCA_025456165.1 Acidimicrobiia bacterium
CATCCTGTGACAGGATCAACGCGCTGTAGGGCCCGACGCCCACGTCGCCGTGGAACGGGAGGCCGTCGCGCTCGCCCGGCAGGGCTTCGGTGTCGTAGGCGTGCGGGCCGCCGAACGACGGGTCGTACCCCGCCCAGTCGCGGTTGAAGCGGACCCGCCACCACCCTCCCCGGGGGAAGCCGACGGTGTACGCCGGGTAGGCCTGCTGGGAGAAGTTGGCCACGACCACTACATCGTCCCGGGGGCCGCCGGCCTCCCAGCGGTGGAAGGCCACCACCTTCTCGTCGTCGTCGGCGTGGTGCACCCGCACCCCCGCGCCGAGCAACCCCGCGGTGGTGCCGGATGAGTTGCGGCGCAGGGAGATGAGGTCCCGGTACAGGTCGACGATGCCGGCGAAGTGCTCCAGCCGCGTCCAGTCGACCGGGTCCCGATCGTGGAAGTAGCGGTCTTCGAGCAGCTCCTGGCCCTGGAAGAGCATCGGGATCCCGGGCGAGGTGAACACCAGCACCGCCCCCAGGGTGGAGCGCTTCTTGGAGTGCCACGAGTCGGCCTGCGCCGGCCAGATCTCCTCGGGCAGCCGCGCCTTGCCGTTGGCCACTTCGTCGTGGGACTCGGTGTAGACGACCCGGCGCAGCGCCTCGCCCTCCCAATAGGAGCAGGCGACGACGGCGGCGATCTCCGGCATGCTGCGGCCGGCGTCGTCGGGCGTGATCAGGGCTCGCCGCACGGTGTGCACGAACTGCCCGTCCCATTGAGCGTCGAAGCCGGCCCCTCCGGAGGGGATGGGGCGGGTCAGTTCCACCTTGCCCCTCAAGTCCTCGGCGATGCTCAGCTTCCACGGCTGGCGGGCATTGATCTCGGCGTTGACCCACTGCATGAGGCCCCAGCCGTCGGGGAGGGCGGTCGCCGGGTCGCCGGCGTCGCCGTCCACGTCGCGGATGAAGGAGGTGGCGTCCCAGCGGAGCCCGTCGGCCTGGTAGTCCTCCAGCCACATGAGGGCGTTGTCCCGGATGTACTGGCGCACCTCCCCCCGGCCGTAGTCGGGGCGCTCCCCCCAGGGGGTGCGCGCCCGCCAGTCCTGGTAGAAGTAGATCCCCCCCTTGCCCGGCTCCCCCCAGCCGTCGAAGCGCCACAGGGCGTTGTCGCCCGGGCCCCAGTGGTTGTAGACGACGTCGAGCAGGACGGCGATCCCGTGAGCGTGAGCCGCATCGATGAACCTCATGAGGCCCTCGCACCCGCCGTAGGCCTCCTCGACGGCGAAGGGGTTGGCCGGGTTGTAGCCCCACGAGTAGGCGGAGGCAAAGGAGGTCGTAGGCATGACCTCCACCGCGTTGACCCCCAGGGCGGCCAGATGGGGCAGCTTCTCGGCGGCGGTGCGGAACTGACCCGGGTCTCCCCCGGGCCGGTCGTTGAAGGTGCCCACGTGAAGCTCGTAGATCACCAGATCGTGCCAGCCCGGCATCCGGAAAGGGGGGCGGGAACGGCCGGCGAGGTCGACGATCACCGCATCCCCGGCCGAATTGGTGACCAGGCGGGCGTAAGGGTCGATGCGAAAGAGCTCCTCCCCACCGAATGAGATCAGATAGCGGTAGTGGTCGCCCGGGCCCGCCCCGGGCACGTGGGCCGACCAGTGGCCGTTGCCCTCGGAGGCCAGGCGGTGGGCGTGGGCCGTCCAATCGTTGAAGGTGCCGATCACCGACACTCCCTCGGCATGCGGGGCCCAAACCCGGAAAGCCGTCCCTCCGGCGTGGGGGATCGCCCCCATGCCGGGATGGGGAGAGGGCGCGAGCAAGGGCTGCGGGGCTTCCATGGCAGCCCAGAGTGTCTCACGGCGCCGCCACAATTCCCCGCCTTCGGCCCGGGCCCGGCAGGGCCGTCGCCCGGGCCCGGCCGCTACGCTCGCGCCATGCCGTACCGCCTGCCCCGGATCCCCGCAGTCGTAGGCGACTGCCGCTTCGAGAGCGCGGCCATGTCGAACCGGTGGCGCCTGCTCCAGGACCGCAAGGTGCTCGCCGAGCTGCAGCGAGTGCCCACCCGCCACACCTCGCTGCTCCGGATACCGGGCGGCGGCGAGATCGAGTTGCGCCCCGCCGGCTGGGGCACCGTGGTGGCGATGCAAGGCGACATCGAGGTGGGCCGGGTGGTGCGGCGCTCGTGGTGGGGCCGGCGCTGGCAGGTGAGCGGCCCGGCGTTCGCCTGCGACCTGGTCAGCGACCCGCTCCCGCGCCGGTGGTCGCTGCGCTTCGGCAGCGAACCGGTGGGCCGGCTCGCCGGCGGCTTGCTCTCCTACAACCACCTGGCGGTCCACACCGACCTGGCCGTGCCGGTGGTGGCGCTGGCCCTCACCTGGCACGTCCTGGCCCGGCCCTGGGAGGCGGCCGCCGCCCCCGGGGCCCTGGTGCCGCAACAAGCCCCGGCCCCTTACCGACTGGTCCGCCCGGGTGCCTGAGTCGCCCCTGATCTCCATCGCCGAGCTGGCCGGCCGCCGGGGCGACCCCCGGCTGCGCCTCGCCGACGTGCGCTGGTACGTGGGCGAACCGGGACGCAACCGGGCCGAGTACGACGCCGGCCACTTGCCGGGAGCCGTCTACCTCGACATCGACAGCGACCTGACCCAGCCCACGGGACCCGGCCGCCACCCCCTGCCTGAGCCCGGCCCCTTCGCCGCCCTCCTGGCCCAGCGCGGGTTCGGCGACGACGACCTCATCGTGGCCTACGACGACGCCGGCGGGATCTATGCGGCGCGCCTGTGGTGGATGCTGCGCTGGATCGGCCATCCGGGGGCGCGCCTGCTCGACGGCGGCCTCCAGGCCTGGGTGGCCGCCGGCCTGCCGCTCACCACCGAGGAGCCGCAACTGCCCCCGGCCGTGATGACGGTGCGCCCCGGCCCCACCCGGCAGATCGACCGCGCCGGTCTCTGGTCCCGCCTCGGGAAGGTCACCCTCCTCGACGCCCGCGCCCCCGACCGCTACACCGGGGAGCAGCACCCGGTGGACCCCGTCGGCGGGCACATCCCCACCGCCCGCAACGCCCCCACCGCGGAGAACCTGGGCCCCGACGGCTGCTTCCTCCCGCCCGAGGAGCTGGCCCGGCGCTACCGCGCCCTCGGGGTGGGGA
>JALOLI010000258.1 GCA_025456165.1 Acidimicrobiia bacterium
GAGCGCACATCAATAGGCCGATGGAGTTGGAGTTTCGGCCTGTCAACAAGCCGAAACTCCAACCGGTGGCGCGCCTATTGATGCGTGCTCTAGGCCTCCGGCATCCCCGGCATGCCGGGCCGGGCCTGGTGCAGTTCGCTGCGAGCGTGGCGGACCTGGGCCAGCAGTTCGGCGAGGACCCCATCGGCGCTCTCGTAGGCCCGCTCGGCGTCGTCCTCGGCCTCAAGGCGGATCCGGGTGCCCTCGGCCTCGGCGCGCCGGATGAGGGAGTTGGCCTCCTCCACCGCCTCCTTGACGATGTAGGACTCGCTGACCATCTGCTCGGAGCGCTGCCGGGCCCGCTCCAGCAATTCGCGCGCCTTCTCGTTGGTGCGGGCCACGAAGGCCTCCCGCTCCCGCACCATCCACCGCGCCGCCCGCAGCTCGTCGGGCAGTTCGTCGCGCAATCGGTAGAGCATGTCGAGCAGCTGGTTGCGGTCGAGCATCACGCTCGAGGAGAGCGGCACGTTGCGCGCCCCCTCCACGGCGAGGATCAGCTCGTCTACCAGCTCCTGCAGCTCGCCGAGGCGCGGCGGGACGGGAACCGGTTCCTGTCGGTCGAGATCGTCATCGCTCATGGGCCAAACGCTCCTTGAGTGCCGCCGCCACAGTAGGCGGCAGGAGCCCCTCCACCGAGCCACCGAAGGCGGCGACTTCCTTGACCAGGGAGGAGGACAGGTAGCCGTACTCCGCGTTGGTGGGGACGAACAGGGTCACGGTGCCGGAGAGATGGCGGTTCATCTGGGCCAGCTGCAACTCGTACTCGAAGTCGGTGATGACCCGGAGGCCCTTCACGATGACGTCGGCCCCCACCCGGGCGACCACGTCCACCAGGAGTCCGTCGAAGGATTGGGCGGCCACGTTGGGCCAGCGGGTGCAGCATCCCTCCAGGAGCGCCACCCGCTCGTCGGCGCTGAAGAGCGGGCTCTTGGAGGGGTTGTTGGCCACCGCCACGACGACTCGGTCGAAGATGCCGGCGCAGCGCTCGATGATGTCGAGGTGGCCGTTGGTGGGCGGATCGAAGCTCCCCGGCACCAGGGCGGTGATCACGGCGCTCCTTCCTTCACCAGCCGGGTGATCTCGCTGTCCCCGTATCGCCGCCGATCGGCCACCTCCAGCCCGGGGGGAGGGGTGAGCCCCCCGCCGGCCCGGCGGTGCAGCACGGCGGTGCCGCCCGCGGCGAGCAGGCGCACCAGCCCGCCGAGGATCTGCTCCACCGACCCTAGCGGGAGGGCGTAGGGAGGGTCAACGAACGCCAGGTCGAAGGGCCCGGCGGCTCGGGCCAGGTAGTCGCCGACGTCCGCCGCCACGACCTCGCCCCCCAGGCCCACGGCGGCGACGTTGGCCCGCAGCGCCTTCAGGGCCACCCGGCCGCGCTCCACGAACACCGCCGACTCTGCCCCCCGGCTCAAGCACTCCAGGCCCAGGCTGCCCGACCCGGCGTAGAGGTCCAGCACCCGGGCCCCGCGCACCGCGCTCCCCAGACTGGAGAACAGGCCCTCGCGAGCCCGCTCGGTCATCGGCCGGGTGCCGCCGTCGCGCGGGGCGAGGAGGCGCCGCCCCTTGGCCAGGCCGGTGATGATCCTCATGAGATGAACAGCCATTCCACTTGCTCGCCGAGCAGGGCCCGCACCTCTTCGGCGATGGGGCGGTGGCCGGCGAGGTGGGGGTCGGCGGAGACCAGGGCGAAGGCCTCCCGCCGGGCGGCGATCAGGGAATCGACGTCGCGCAGGATGTCGGCCAGCCGCAGATCGGGCAGGCCCGACTGGCGCGCCCCGAACACCGTGCCCTGGCCCCGGAGGCGAAGGTCTTCCTCGGCCAGGCGGAAGCCGTCGTCGGAGCCCGCTACCGCCGCCAGCCGCTCCCCCGCTTCCTCGGTGCCCGGCGCCGCCACGAGGTAGCACCAGTTGGGGCCGGCGCCGCGGGCCAGGCGGCCGCGCAACTGGTGCAGCTGGCTGATGCCGAAGCGGTCGGCGTCCTCGACGACCATGACGGTGGCGTTGGGGATGTCGATGCCCACCTCGATGACGGTGGTGGCGACCAGCACGTCCACGGCCCCGTCGCGAAAGGCCTGCATGGCCCGGCGCTTCTCCTCGGCGGGCAGCTGGCCGTGGACCAGGCCGAGGCGCAGGTCGGGGAACACGCCCCGGAGCCGCTCGAACTCCGCGGTGGCCGAGGCGGCTTCCAGCTTGGGGCTGTCCTCCACGAGCGGGCAGACGAAAAAGGCCTGGCGGCCGGCGGCCACCTGCTCGCGTACCCGGGCGTACACCGCCGCCAGGTCCGCCGGCTCTTTGCCCACCGCCGCGGTGCGCACCGCCGGGCGCTGCGCCGGCATCTCGTCGAGGACCGACACATCGAGGTCGCCGTAGAGGGTCATCGACAGGGTGCGCGGGATCGGCGTGGCGGTCATGATCAGGAGATCGGGCTGGGGGCCGCCCGCCTTTTCGCGCAGCGCCACCCGCTGGTAGACGCCGAAGCGGTGCTGCTCGTCGACCACGGCGATGCCCAGGCGGGCGAAGGCCACCCCCTCCTGGATGAGGGCGTGGGTCCCCACCACCACATCCACCGCCCCGGCGGCCACCGCGGCCAGCACCCCGGCCCGGTCGGGGCTGTTCGAGGTGAGCAGGGCCATGCGCACCCCCACCAGGCGGGCCAGGGGCTCCAGCCCGAAGTAGTGCTGCTCGGCCAGCACCTCGGTGGGGGCCATGACCGCCCCCTGGTAGCCGCCCTGCACCCCGGTCAGCAGGGCCGCCATGGCCACCACCGTCTTGCCGGACCCCACCTCGCCCTGGAGCAGGCGGTGCATGGGGTGGGGGGAGGCCATGTCGGCGCGGATCTCGGCGATGGCCCGCTCCTGGGCCCCGGTGAGGCGATAGGGCAGGGCCCCCACGAAGGCCTCCACCAGGCCGGGGGCGGCGCTGTGGGCGATGCCCTGCGCCTCTTCGATCTGCCGCCGCTTGCGCAGGGCCAGGGCCACTTCCAGCCGGAACAACTCGTCGAACACCAGGCGGCCCCGGGCGGTCTCGGCTTCGGCCGGAGATTCGGGGAAGTGGATCCCGGCGAGGGCCGCGTCGCG
>JALOLI010000259.1 GCA_025456165.1 Acidimicrobiia bacterium
ATCATGCTCATGCCTCCCCGCGGCCGATGCCGTGGTCTGCCAGGGCCCGCTCCAGGGCCTCCCGGTCCGCTTCGATCTCGATGGGAGCCGCCCCCGCCTCCTCGGCGGCACGGCGGGCCGACGCCACGTCCTTGAGGCCGCTCCCGGTGCTGATCACGACCACCCGGTCGTCCGGGCCCACCAGGCCGTAGCCGGCGGCCCGCACCAGGCCCGCCCAGGCGGCTGCTGCCGCCGGTTCGGCGAACACGCCGCTTCCCCTCGCCAGGATGGGGATGGCCGCCAGGATCTCCTCGTCGCCCACCGTCACGAACGCCCCGTCGGTCTCCTCGACGGCGGCGAAGGCCTTCAGGCGATCTCGCGGCAAGCCGGCGCTGATGGAGTCCGCCACGGTCTGGGCGGCGATCGGCGCCTTGGTGAGCGGGTCCTCGCCCCGCTCCCAGGCTTCGGCCAGGTAGTTCGAGCCGGCGGCCTGGACCCCGTAGAGGCGGGGCATGTGGTCGATCCAGCCCAGGGCCAGCAGGTCGCGCAGGCCCTTGTGCACCCCGCCGATGATGCAGCCGTCGCCGACGCTGACGAAGATGGCGTCCGGGGCCTGCCAGCCGAGTTGCTCGCAGATCTCGTAGGCCACGGTCTTCTTGCCCTCGCTCATGTAGGGGTTGACGCCGGTGCTGCGGTTGTACCAGCCGTGGGCCATCGACCCCTCCAGGCACAACTCGAAGGCCTGGTCGTAGGTGCCCTGCACCGCCAGCACCGTGGCCCCGTAGTTGAGCAGCTGGGCCACCTTCGCCGCTGGTGCCGAGGCGGGCACGAAGATCAGGCAGGGCCGCCCGGCAGCGGCGCACAGGCCCGACAGGGCGGCGGCGGCGTTGCCGGTGGAGGCGGTGGTGAGGAGGCTCGCCCCCGCCTCCGCGGCCTTCACCACCGCCAGGGCGCTGGGCCGGTCCTTGAGCGACGCCGTGGGATTGCGCCCGTCGTCCTTGACCCAGACCCGGCCCAGGCCCAGGTCGAGGGCCAGGCGGGGAACCGGGTACAGCGGGGTGTCGCCCACCAGCAGCGGCGGCGCCGGGGACCTCGGCTCCACCGGCAGCAGCGGCCGGTACCGCCACATGCCCGCCTCCGTCGAGTGGGCCAGGGCCTCGGGTGAGAAGGCCGCCCCGATGCGCTCGTAGTCGTAGAGCACGTCGAGGTTCCCGTCCACCCCGTGGCGCGGGCACACGTACGCCACCTCTCCGGGGGCGTACACCTCGCCGCAGACCAGGCAGCGCAGGCCGAGGATCATCACGGGACCAGGCGCGTGCCGGTTTCGCCGCGGATGGCCGCAGGCAGATGGGCCGGGTCGGTGATCAGCACCTCGCCACCCCCCGCCTCCAGGTAGTTGATGCAGGCCTGGATCTTGGGGGCCATGCTCCCGGCGGCGAAGTGGGTCCCCTCGGCCAGGTAGGCCTTGGCCTCGGCCAGGGTGAGGCGGTCTACCCAGCGCTGCTGCGGAGTGCCCCAGCCCAGGGCCACCTTCTCCACGGCGGTGGTGATCACCAGCAGCCCGGCCTCGATGACCGTGGCCAGCATCGCCGACGCCAGGTCCTTGTCGATGACGGCGTCGACGCCCTGCAGCGTGCCATCGGCGGCGCGCACCACCGGGATGCCGCCGCCGCCGACGGTGATCACGATGACCCCGGCGTCGAGCAGCATCCGCACCACATCGGCTTCGACGATCCGCAGCGGCTCCGGCGAAGACACCACCCGGCGCCAGCCGCGCCCGGCGTCCTCCACCACCGCCCAGCCCTCGCCGGCCTTGCGCTCGGCGGCCATCTCGGCGGTCATGAACGACCCGATGGGCTTGGAGGGGTGAGTCCAGGCCGGGTCGTCGGGGCTCACCTCGACCTGGGTGACCACCGTCGCCACCGCCCGCTCGAGGCCCTTGGCCAGCAGGTGGTTCGACATGTTCTGCTGCAGGGCATAGCCGATGGCCCCCTGGCTGTCGGCCCCGCAGGCGTCGAGGGGCACCTCGTGCAGTTCGTGGCGGGACAACTCGGACCGCCGCAGGATGAAGCCCACCTGCGGACCGTTGCCGTGGGTGATCGCCACCTCCCAGCCGGCTTCGACCATGTCGGCGATGGAGGCGGTGGTCTCCTTCATCGCCTGATACTGGTCGGCCACCGTCTGGTGGTGCTTGTCCTTGATCAGCGAGTTGCCGCCGATGGCGACGACTGCGCGCTTGGCTCGCATACGCACCTCTCTGCGGGCGCGGCCCGCTTCACATGGTGAGCGCCATTACCGCCTTCTGCACGTGGAGGCGGTTCTCCGCCTCGTCGTACACCACGCTGTTGGGTCCGTCGATGACGGCGTCGGCCACCTCGACGTTGCGGTCTGCCGGCAGGCAGTGCATGTAGATGGCGTCGTCTTTGGCCAGGGCCATACGCCGCTCGTCACAGATCCAATCCTGGTAGTTGGCCCCGATGCGGGCCGACTCGGCCTTGTCGGAGGTGGTCAGCATCGAACCCCACGACTTGGGGTAGACCACGTCGGCGCCCTTGAAGCCGGCGTCGAAGTCCGACAGGATCTCGAAGGACCCGTGGGACGCCCGGGCGTTCGCCTCGGCCTGGGCCACGATGTCCGGCATCAGGCGGAACTCGGGCGGGTGGGTCAGGCGCACGTTCATGCCGTACCGGGTCATCAGCAGGATCAGGCTCTGCGGCACGCTCAGCGGCTTCTGGTACGAAGCGGCGTAGGCGTAGGACACGTTGATGGTCAGGCCCCGCGGATCACCCTTCTTCTCGATGATCGTCAGGAGGTCGGCCAGGATCTGGAAGGGGTGGTACACGTCGCACTGCATGTTCAGCACCGGCACCCGGGAGGCCTCGGCCACCTCACGGATGTAGGCGTTGCCCGAGCCCCAGTCGACCTGGCGGATGGCGATGCCGTCGTTGTAGCGGCCGAGGATCTCCCCGATCTCCTTGGCGGTGTCACCGTGGGCGATCTGAGTGGTCTCGGCCTCGATGAACTGTGCATGCCCGCCCAGCTGAGCCATGCCCGCCTCGAAGGAGGCCCGGGTGCGAGTGCTGGAGAAGAAGAACAGCATCGCCAGCACCTTGTCCCGCAGCAGCGGGTGCA
>JALOLI010000260.1 GCA_025456165.1 Acidimicrobiia bacterium
CGACACCCCCCTCGCCTCGAAGACTCGGCACTCCCCCTGGCGAAAGAGCCGTCAGCGGTCCAGCGCCGCGTTGGCCAGGTCGTCGGCGATGGCGTTGCGCTCGCGCGGGACGTGCTCGAAGGAGATCGAGGTGAACCGCCCGATCAGCACCCGCAGCCGGGAGAACAAGGGCTTGAGGTTGGCGGCTTTGACCCGGTAGCCCCCGGTGGCCTGCTGCACCAGCAGCTCGCTGTCGAGGCGCACCAGCAGATGGGTGACTCCGGCGGCCAGAGCGGCCTCGAGGCCGGCGAGCAGCGCCCGGTACTCGGCCTCGTTGTTGGTGGCCCGGCCGATGGCTTCGGAGACCACCGCCACCGGTTCCAGCCTGCCCGGGGCGAAGAGCACCGCTCCGATGGCCGCCGGGCCGGGGTTGCCCCGGGCCGCCCCATCGCTGTGCAGGACGTGCGGGGCGGTCACTGGGGCACCAGGATGCGCCGGCAGTGCAGGCAGCGCGGCGGGAAGTCGCGCAGGACCTCCACCTGCTCGGCGGCGGACAGCCGCAGGTGGCAGCCTCCGCAGGTCCCTTCGGAGAGGCGGCCCACCGCCACCCCTTCCTTGTGGGGGCGCAGGTCCTCGTAGAGGGCCAGCAGGTCGGGGACGATCACGGGCACGAGATCCCGTTTGCGGGCCTCGGCCCGGGCGATGTCGGCGTCGATGGCCCGCCACTCCCCCTTGATGAGGCCGTCGAGGCGATCCTTCTCGGCCTGCGCCGCCCGCCGCTGGGCCTCCAACTCCCCCACCTCGGCTTCGGCTTTTTCCCGCGTGTCGATGAGCTCGAGGATCTGGTCCTCGCGCTCGGAGACCAGGCGCCCCAGCATCTCCACCTCGCGGCGGAGGTTCTCGGCGTCGCGCGCCCCGATGCCCCCGGCGTAGAGGCGCCGCTCCTCCCGCTTCTTCTTGCCCTCGGCGAGGTCCAGCTCACCCTGGGCCTTGTCGGCGGCCAGCTCCGCCTGGCGGCGACGCGCCTGAGCATCGGACAGGAGGGCGTCGAGAGCAGCCAGGGCCTCATGGGCGCGCCGGTACTGGGAGAGCTCGGGAAGCGACTGGCGGCGGTTCAGCAGGCGATCGATGTCGAGGTCGACCACCTGCAGATCAAACAGGTCTTCGAGGCTACGAAACTCCTCCAAGTGCCGGCCCTCGCCTTCCGTGGATCGCCGCCGGCCGCAGCCTACCGGGTGTGCCGGGGGCCCGGATCGGCCGGCCTCTCCGCCACTTCCTCCAGATTCCCGTCAAGGCCGCCTTCCCCTCCGCCGAAGCCCTCCCCAACGCACCAACGGCCGATGATGACCACCACTCAGAGTATTGAAATGCGCCTAGACAACGGGTACTCTGCTACGCAGCGTGGCCAGCCCTGCCACAGCCAGGAATCCCGCGGGACCGCAGCCCGCACTCCTGCCGGGGGCATAGGAGGAACAGGATGACCCACATCCGCCGGCCCTTGCTCGGCCTGCTCGCCCTCGTCGCCGGAGCGGCGGTCGTCGACCGGTGGGGCCTGGGCCGCTCCGATGAGAGTGCTCTGGCGGCGTGGGTCTATGGCCTCGCCCTGGCCGCCGTCGCTCTGCCCCTGCTGCTGCCGGCGCTTCGTCGAGCCCGCCCCTGGGCCCTGATCACGATCACCCTCGGCGCCTACCTCACCCTCAAGGCGCTCATGCCCCACAGCCCGGGTACCGGCGTGTTCGAGATCCACCTGGCCGCTGCGGAGGCGGCTCTGCTCGGCGTAGCCGCCCTCCTCTCCCATCGCCTGGCGTCGGGCCTCGACGGCCTCGACCAGGCCCTGGCCGCAGTCGGCTTCGGCGATTACCCCGCCCTCCCCCTGGAAGGCCCCCAAGCCACCAACGAGATCCTCGCCGAAATGGCCCGCAGCCGCCGCCACGACCGCCCCCTGTCGGTCGCCGTGATCGAACCGACTCCCGACAGCTTCGCCGGCGCCGTGGACCTGGCCGGGGAGGAGGTGCAGCGAGCGCTGCGCACCCGCTACGTCCGGGGCCGCCTCGCCCGAGTCATCGCCGACCACCTCCGGCGCAGCGACCTCCTGTTCGAAGATCCCACCACCGGCCGGTTCGTGGTGGTCAGCCCCGAGACCCTCCCGGAGGGGGCAGCACTGCTCGCCGAGCGCATCCGCCAGGCGGCTCGCCTGCTCGAGATCGAGGTGCGCTCCGGCAGCGCCTGCTTCCCGGAGCATGCCATCGCCTTCGAGCAGTTGCTCGCCCAGGCCGAACAGCGCCTCGCCGGGATCACCCCGGAGGTGCCGGCGCCTGCTCCGGCCCTGCGCCCGGTGGGCGGCGCCGACCAGGTGCACGCATGACCGCCGAGACGATCCGCCCGCTGCTGTGGTCCGGGGTCGGCTGGCTCGACGGCATCCGCCCCGAGCGCACCCTGCTCAAGGGCCGCACCTACCGGGTGGCCAAACGAGCCATGGACCTTCTCGTGGTACTGGCCGCCGCCCCCTTCTGGGTTCCGGTCGTGGCGCTGATCGCCCTGGTGATCAAGCTCGACGACCCGCACGGTTCCGTGATGTTCGTGCAGGAGCGGACCGGCCAGGCCGGCAAGACGCTGCGCATGCACAAGTTCCGCACCATGGTGCCCAACGCCGAGGCCATGAAGTGGGAACTGCGGCACCTGAACGAGCTCGAATGGCCCGACTTCAAGATCACCAACGACCCCCGCATCACCAAGCCGGGGAAGCTCCTGCGCAAGACCAGCCTCGACGAGCTGCCCCAGCTGTGGGACGTGCTGCGCGGCGCCCTCAGCCTCGTGGGGCCGCGCCCGACCGACTTCATGGCCGACACCTACCGCCTCTGGCAGACCGAGCGCCTCGACGTCAAGCCGGGGATCACCGGGCTGTGGCAGATCTACGGGCGGGGCCTGTCGGAGTGGGATGACCGGTCGCGCCTCGACATCGCCTATGTGCAGCGCCGCTGCCTGTGGCTCGACATCCAGATCCTGGTTCGCACCGTCCCGGCGGTCCTGGCCCAGCGGGGCGCCAAATGAGGGCCGCCTGATGGACGGGACCACGGCGCTGCGGGCCCTGCGCTCCACCTGGTGGATCGTGGTGCTGGCCGT
>JALOLI010000261.1 GCA_025456165.1 Acidimicrobiia bacterium
CCCCGAAGACCAAGTGGACCACGCTGACCCACCAGATGAAGCGCCCCGTGGAGGCCACAGAAGGCAGGAAACGCTCCTCGCGCGCCTCTCCGTGGAACAGGCTGAGGCCTACCCCTCCGGCGAACACGGAAACGGCGGCGAGCACGATCCCCTGGCCGCCCATGAAATGAAGCAGGTGCCGCCAGAAGTTCACCGATGGAGCCAGGTGATCGAGGTCCTGGATCAGGGTCGCCCCCGTTGAGGTCAGCCCGCTCATTGCGTCGAAGTAGGCATCCAGGGGATCGGCGAAGTGCCCGCTCAGCACCAGAGGCAGCGACCCCAGCGCAGGCACGATGAGCCAGGTGAGGGCCACCACCACCATGCCGTGGCTCCAGTCGAGCCGATGCTCGGAGGGAGGCCGAGAGGAGGCCAACACCCCGGCCAGGGAGAACGCCCCCGCCGTGAGCACGAACGAGGTTGCCGGGGCCCACTCCCTGCCGATGAGGGCCCACGCCAGAGGCAGCGAGACGAACGCGGCCGCGACCAGCAGCACCCGGCCCAGGTAGTAGGAGATCGTGCGCAGGTCCTCGGCGTCGGGGCGGATGAGCATCAGGCCACCAGCAGGATGAGCCCGGCCAGCGCCAGGGCCGCCGCCACCATCACCCCCACCACCAGGATCTCCAGGACCAGGCCCCAGGCTTCGCCACCTACTTCGCGCAGCAGGCCCCGGCGGCGGCGACGCAGCTCAGTGGTCATCGCCTACCGCCGGCCCGCGCCGCAAGGCGGCCCGCACTTCGGATTCCTGTTCCACCGCGGTCACGACCAGCACCCGGTCCCCAGGCTGGATCAGAGTGTCGCCCCGGGGGATGACCACTTCTCCGCCTTCCCCTTCGCGAGTTACCGCGACCAGGACCGTCTGCTCCGGCAGCCCCAGGTCGGCCACCCGCCGGGGTGGGGTGTGCGGCCCCACCTCGGCCTCGATGAGGCTGATGCGGCCCCGGGCGAGCAGGGCGATCCGCTCCAGGTGGAGGAAGTCGATCTCCCGGGAGATCAACTGGCTGATGAGGTCGGTCACGGCGACGACGGGGATGCCGAGGGCGTCGAAGGTGGCCCGGTTGCGGGGGTCGTTGAGGCGGGCCAGCACCCGCTTGGCGCCCATGGTCTCGGCCAGCTCGCACGCCGTGAGGTTGACCTCGTCCTGGCCGGTGACCGCCAGCAGCCAGTCGGCCCGCGCCACCTCGGCCGACTTGAGCAGGGCCATATTGGTGCCGTCACCCTCCAGCACCAGGGCATCCACCGACTCCGCCAGGCGGCGGGCCACTGTCGCGTCGCTCTCGGCCACCGTGACGGCGTGACCTGCCTCCGCCAGTTCGCGCGCCAGATGGCGGCCGATCTTGCCCGCCCCGACGACGATGATCCTCACAACTCCTCCCCACCCTCCACAGCCAGGAACCGGCGCACCCGCGCCGCCACCCCCCGACGCACCGCCGCCGCCACCAGGTCCCCCGGCTGGAGCAGATCGGCAGCGGAAGGGATCAGCACGGTTCCGTTGCGCTGCACCGCCGCCACCCGCAACTCCCCGGCCACCTCGAGATCGGTAACCGTCCGTCCGGCGACCCCGGCGCCCAGGACCATCTCCACCACCTGCACGTCTCCCGCGGAGAACTCCAGGTGGTAGGTGAACTCCGGCTCGTGCACCCGTTCCACCAGGACCCGGGCCAGCAGGCGCGCCGTGGGCACGAAATCCACCGCCAACGCCCGGTAGGCCGGTTCCCGGGCCGGGTCGTCGAGGCGGGCAATGGCCCGGGGCACCCCGAACACCCGCTCCGCCAACTGCACCGCCATGAGGTTGGCGTTGTCGCTGGGGGTGAGGGCGAGGAAGACATCCGCCTCCTCGATGCCGGCGGCGCGCAGGGCGTCGACGTCGTAGGTGACCCCGACGTGCAGGGTGCCGTCGAAGGTGCGGCCGAGGAGTTCGAAGGCCTCCTCCGACTCGTCGAGGACCGACACGTCGTCGCCCATGGCACTCAACGCCTGGGCGACCTCCCGCCCCACCCGGCCCGAACCGGTGATCACTACCCGCATGTCGTTGGGGGATTGTAGATATCGGCCCGCCCCCCGGGGCCGAGACCGTCGTCCGGTCGGTATAGCCTGGTGGGGTGGCCGACGACCGCCTGCACCGTACCTGGCTGAACTCCGATCGTTTCGTCCCGACACGCTTTCTGCGCCCCGTGCTCCGTTTCACCGAGGTCGAGGCAGCAGGCGGGTTGGCCCTGCTGGCTGCCTTCGTCGCCGCCCTGGTGTGGGCCAACCTGCCGGGAGGCGGCTCGTACCACCGCTTCTGGGGCACGTCGGTGGACCTGACGCTGGGGCCGCTCACCCTTCACGAGACCCTGCGGGGCCTGGTGAGCGACGGCCTGATGACGCTGTTCTTCTTCGTGGTCGGCCTGGAGATCAAGCGGGAGTGGGTGCGCGGCGAGCTGCGCGATCGCCGGACCGCCGCCCTTCCGGTGCTCGCCGCCCTGGGAGGGATGCTCGGGCCGGCCCTCATCTACCTGGCCTTTGCCGCCGGCCAGGCCACTACGCGCGGGTGGGGGATCCCGGTGGCCACCGACATAGCCTTCTCCCTTGGGGTGCTGTCCTTGCTGGGATCGCGGGTCCCGGTCGGTGCCCGCCTCTTCCTGCTCACGCTGGCCATCGCCGACGACATCGGGGGCATCGTGGTCATCGCCGCGGCGTACTCCGAGGGAGTGGATCTCCGGTGGCTGCTCGCCGCCGGCGGCGTCCTGACCGGGGTGTGGGCGGCCAGCCGGGCGGGGGTCCGCTCCGGAGCGTTCTACGGCGCCGCCGCCATCGGCGCCTGGCTGTGCCTGTTCGAATCCGGGGTGCATCCCACGCTCAGCGGGGTGGCCCTGGCGTTGCTCACCCCGGCGGCCTCCTTCTACACCGACGACGAGTACCGCAGCAGAGCCGGGCACATCCTGGCCAGGCACGGCAGCGCCGCCGTTGCGCCGCACGGGGTGGAGCGTCTCGACGAGGACGCCCTCACCCTGGCAGCAGTAGCGCGCGAGTCGGTGGCCCCCCTCGACCGCCTGCAGCGAGCCCTCCACCCCTGGAGCTCG
>JALOLI010000262.1 GCA_025456165.1 Acidimicrobiia bacterium
GTTCTTGCGGACCAGGTCGCCGTCGAGGAGGGTGACCGGGCGGCCGCCCATCTCGAGCAGCTTCACCTGCAGCACGTTGGCGATGGTGGACTTCCCCGAGCCCGACAGGCCGGTGAAGAACACCGTGCACCCCTGGCGGCTGCGCGGCGGGTGAGTACGGCGCAGCTCCTCGGCCACCTTGGCGAAGGTGAACCACTCCGGGATCTCCCGGCCGTCCGCCAGGCGATTGCGCAGTTCGGTGCCGGAGATCGACAGGGTCTTGGCGCCCTTGGGGACCTCGTCCTCGGGGACGTAGCGATCCTCGTCGGGCAGGTAGACCACCATCTGGAAGGGGACCATGCCCACGCCGAGCTCGGCCTCGTGCTGGGCCACCAGCTCCTGGGCGTCGTAGGGCCCGTAGAAGTGCAGCCGTAGTTCTTGCGGATGATGGCGTGCCACACCGCCTCGCGGGGGCCGCCCAGGCGCATGGCCAGCGGGAGCAGGGCCAATTCCGCGGTGTTGTCGGGGTAGCGGTCCATGATCGCCTGGTAGGCCCGCACCCGGGTGTAGTGGTCCACATCGCCCGGCTTGGTCATGCCCACGACGGGGTTGATGAGCAGGTTGGCTTCCACCTGCTTGGCGGCCCGCACCGTCAGCTCCAGGTGGGCCCGGTGCATGGGGTTGCGGGTCTGGAACGCCGCCACCCGGCGCCAGCCGCGGCGGGCGAAGCGCTCGCGCAACTCGGCCGGAGAGAGGCGCAGGGTCTGGTAGTCGTAGTGGTGGGGGAGGGTGAGCCCTTCCAGGCGCCCGCCCACATACCAGGGCTTGGTGGCACCGAGGAGGTGGTTCACCGCCGGGTGCTCCCGGTTGGTGGTGCCGAAGACGGTCAGAGCCTCGTGCTCCCGATCGGCCTGCCACACATCCGAGACATGCAGGGCGGCCAGCATGACCCCCTCGGCGTCGCGCAGCGCCAGGTACGACCCGGGGCTCAGCCGGCCCGCCAGGTCGTCGTCGACGTCCAGCATGATCGGCATCGGCCACAGGGTGCCGTCGGCCAGGCGCATCTCCGCCACCACGCGCTCGTAGTCGGCCTTGCCCAGGAACCCGGTGAGCGGGGAGAAGCCCCCGTTGAGGATGAGTTCGATGTCGCACAACTGGCGGGGAGTGAGGTCGAGGGAGGGCCAGTCGCGCGAGGCCTTCTTGATCTCCTCGGCGCGGGCGGCGTCGACGATGGGGTTCACCAGGGTGCCGCCGTGGGGGGCGATGAGGCTGTGAGGCACGTTCGGATTCCTTGGCTAGGCGGATGGGGCCGCGCCCGAGCACGTGGGTGCCGGCGGGAACCGGGGGGAGTCTACCCGGGCCCCGGCCCTTGCCCTCGGGACCGGCGGCCGCGGGAGGCTTTGGGGCAAGCGCACCGGCCCGTCTCGGAGCAGGATGCCGTCCGGCCCTCGGCCGGCATCCCTCGGGGTTCGGCGGCCTGTCGGCGAACCCCCTTACAATCGCCCCTCGTGAAGATCTACACCCGGGGCGGCGACGACGGCACCACCGGCCTCCTCTTCGGAGGGCGGGTGGCCAAGGACCAGACCGGCCCCGAAGCTTGCGGGGCGGTCGACGAGGCCGTCTCGGTGCTCGGGCTGGCCCGGGCGGCAGCTTCGGGCGCCGTGGCGGAGAGCATCCTCCAGGTGCAGCGTGACCTGTTCGCCGCCGGGGCCGAACTGGCTACGGCCCCGGCGAAACGGTCGCGGCTGCAGCCCGGGGTGAGCCTGGTGACGGCGGCCATGGTGGAACGCCTCGAGGCGGCCATCGACGCCCTAGACGCCGAAGTGGGCATGCCCACCGGCTTCGTCGTCCCCGGGGGCAGCCCGGGGGCCGCCGCCCTCGACCAGGCCCGGTCGGTGGTCCGGCGGGCCGAGAGGCGGGCGGTGGCCCACCTGCGGTCCGAGGGGATCGAGGGCTCGCTGGTGGTGCCCTACCTGAATCGCCTGGGCGACTACCTGTACATGCTGGCGCGGGCGGCCGAAGGGGAATGGATCCCCAGCCGCCGGGAGGAGTGACGACGGTGATCGAGTTCCGTGCCGGGACATTGGAGGAGGCTGCCGACGCCCTGCTCATCGGGGTGGGAGCGGAGCGGGAGTGGGACGAGAGCGGCCGGTGGCTGGCGGCCCGGATGGGCGGCTGGCTCGACGGCTACCTCGACGGCGCCGACTTCACCGGCAAGGAAGGGGAGATGCTCTGCGTGCCCGGCGCCGGACTGGTGCCCCAGGGCACGGTGGTCCTCGTCGGCCTGGGGGCCGCCCCCGATGCGGAAGTGGTGCGCAAGGCGGCCGGCCTCGCCGGGCGGGCGTTGACCCGGGCCGAGTCGGTGGCCGCCACCCTGGGCGGGCGCATCGCCGGGGGTGAGGCGGCGACGGCGCTCGGGTTCCTCCTCGGGCAGTACTCCTTCCAGAAGCACCGCACCCAGCCCAAGCCCATCAGGACCAACTCGCTGCGCTTCGTGGGGGCCGATGCCGCCGGCCTGGCCGGGGCGGAGAAGGCGAAGGTCGTGGCCGCGGCGGTGGCCAAGGCCCGCGACCTGGTGAACGAGCCCTCCATGAACAAGCCGCCGGAGTACCTGGCGGGGGTCGCCCGGGACATCGGCGAGCGCACCGGTGTCCGGGTGAAGGTCCACGAGATGGACGACCTAGTGGCCGGGGGCTTCGGCGGGATCCTTGGGGTCAACGCCGGGGCCACAGAGCCGGCCCGCCTGGTGGAGATGTGGTATGAGCCGCCGGGGGCCAAGGCCTTCTTCGCCATGGTGGGCAAAGGCATCGTGTTCGACTCGGGCGGCCTTTCGCTGAAAACGGCCGACGGCATGGAGACCATGAAGACCGACATGTCGGGCGCCGCCGCGGTGTTCGGCGCCATGGAGGCCATCGCCACCCTCCAGTTGCCGGTGAAGGTGCTGGCCCTCGCCCCGCTCACCGAGAACATGCCGGGTGGGTCGGCGCTGCGCCCCGGCGACGTGCTCAAGGCGCGCAACGGGAAGACCATCGAGGTCCTCAACACCGACGCCGAAGGGCGCCTGGTGCTGGCCGACGGCCTGTCGCTGGCCGCCGAGGCGAAGCCGGACCTCATCGTGGACCTGGCCACCCTGACCGGGGCCTGCATGATCGCCCTGGGCGAGGAGATCGCCGGCCTGTTCGGCACGGGCGACGCTCCCGAGAAGGTGCGCCGGGCCGCCGAGGCGGCGGGGGAGCGGGTCTGGCAGCTGCCGCTGCCCCCCGACTACCGCAAGAAGATCGACTCCGACGTGGCCGACATGAAGAACACCGGGCCGCGCTACGGGGGCGCCATCAACGCCGC
>JALOLI010000025.1 GCA_025456165.1 Acidimicrobiia bacterium
ACCGTCAACCTCGCGCGCTCCCGCACCAGTTGAACCCCCCGCCGCGGCCCAGGACGCGCCGCCCGGCGGCGCCCCGCAAGGCCGCCCCGAAGCGAGCCCCCGAGCCGGAGCGCGATCCCCAGACCTACCGCACCACGGGGACGGTGAAGACCGTGCTCCGCGACGCCATGTTCATGGTCGTCACGGAGCAGGGGATCGAGGTCATGGCCCGGGCCGCCGGCCGCATGCGCCGGGGCCGCAAGATCCGCATCCTCGCCGGGGACGCCGTCGATCTCGAGGTGTCCCTGTACGACCCGACCCGAGGACGCATCGTCTGGCGCCACGTCTAGTGGCGTCCCTCCCGCGCTCGCCCGACGCCGCCGTGATCCTCCCGGATCCGGGCGGCCCGGGCGCGGCCGGGGTCCCTGACCCGGGTTCTCAGGCCCACCGGCCGCGGCGCAACCGCGCCGGCCGGGCCTGGGACCACCGGGCGCCCGATTCCGGGCCGGGGCCCGTCGACTCCCTCACGCAGTACCTGGGCGCCATGGGGCGCTTCGAGCTGCTGACCGCCCAGGAGGAGGTCTCGCTGGCCCAGCAGATCGAAGCGGCGGCGGCCACGGCGGCGCGCATCGGAGAGCTCGACGCCCCCGATGCGACCGATGCCATCGTCCTCCGGCGCGCCCTCAGCAGCCAGCGCGAGGCGAAAGAGCGGTTCGTCGCCGCCAACCTGAGGCTCGTCGTCGCCAACGCCCGCCGCTACTCCCGCGCCTCGGGCATCGGCCTCCTCGACCTGATCCAGGAAGGCAACCTGGGCCTGATCCGCGCCGTCGAGAAGTTCGACTGGCGCAAGGGCTTCAAGTTCTCCACTTACGCCACCTGGTGGATCCGCCAGGCCATCAGCCGGGCCATCGCCGACAAGGCCCGCACCATCCGGATCCCGGTTCACCTCTCCGACACCGTCCGGGCCGTGCGCGGGGCGCAGGACGGCCTCAAAGCCACTCTCGGTCGCGAGCCGCGCCCCGAGGAGATCGCCGAGTGGGCCGGATTCCCCGTCGAGCGAGTCGAGGTGGCGCTGAAGATCTCCACCACCGCCTCTCTCGACCAGCCGGTCGGCGAGGACGGCGCCCTGCTGGGAGACTTCATCGAGGACGGCGATGCCGCCGACCCGGCCCAGGCGGCCATCGACGCCGAAACGACCGGGGTGCTGCGCCGCCTCATCGAGTCCCTGCCCTCGCGCGAGCGTCGCATCCTGGAGCTTCGGTTCGGCTTCTCCGACGGGGTGCCGCGTACCCTGGGCGAGATCGGTGAGGAGTTCGACCTCACCCGGGAGCGCATCCGCCAGCTCGAGAAGCTCGCCCTGTGCCGGCTCCGGCATCCCGCTTTCGGCCTCCACGAGGACGACCTCCGCTAGAGGGTGCGCCGGATGCCGCCGGCAGCGGCAGCAGGCCCCCGCCGTCTGCCAGACTCCCGGCCGTGACCGACCCCGAGACACGGATGGACGGTGTTGCCAACCTGCGCGACCTGGGAGGGATCCCGGCGGCGGGCGGGCGACGCGTCGTCCCCGGCCGGATCTTCCGCTCGGCGTCGCTGCACGGGCTGACTTCGGCCGGCCGCCGGGCCCTCGAGGAGCGGCGCATCCGCACCGTCGTGGATCTCCGCTCCGCCTGGGAGCAGGGCCACCAGCCTTACCAATGGCCGTCCGGCCGCCACGTGGCTGCTGCCCTCGCCGACGACGCGGCAGTCTCCATCATCTGGCAGGCCTTTATGGACGGGACGATGACCGAGGCGGCCATGGCCGACTGGTGGACCACGACCGGCGTGTTCGACGCCCCGGCGATCTACCCGAAGTCGGTCCGCGCCGTCTTCGCCGCCCTGCTGGAGGCGGCGCCGGGGGAGGCCGTCCTCTTCCACTGCACCGGGGGCAAGGACCGCACCGGAGCCGTGGCCGCCCTGCTCCTGCGCGCCCTCGGAGCGGTCCCGGAAGCGATCGTGGCCGACTTTGTGGCCAGCAACGAGACCCTGGCCACGCCGGAGCGCCTGGAGGAACTGGCCGCCCGGCTCAATCAGGGGCGGGGTCGGCCCCTGAGCCCCGAGGCGCTGTTCGCCCTGTCGGGGGTCAAGGCCGAGTGGCTCGACGAGATGTTCGGCCGCCTCGCCGCCCGCTACGGCTCGGTGGAGGCCTACTTCCGAGACGCCCTGGGCCTGACCGAAGCCGATCTGGAAGCTCTCCGCGACCGCTACCTGGAGCCGGTGGGCTGAGCCGCCGGAGCGGGCATCCCCACCGCGGCCGGGCGCTACTAGTTTGAGACCCGTGCTCGGCCTTCCGCGCCCCGCCCATCGCGGCACCGCCGGTGAAGGCTCTCCCCCGGGGGGATCCTCGCCGGCAGCCGCGACCCCGGCGACGCCGGCGCTCGGGCGCGTCGGGGAGCGCCTCGCCTACCTGGACAACCTGAAGGCGTTCCTGATCGCCGGGATCATCGCCGCCCACGCCTTCATGGGGTACTCCGAATTCGGGTCGTGGACCTACCAGGACATCCAGGAAGTCACCCTCTCCGAAGTCACCGAGACCATCTTCGTCGTCGCCGCCGTGTCCCTGGGCGCCCTGTTCCTCATGGGCCTGTTCTTCCTACTGTCGGGACTGATGGCCCAGGACTCGCTGGCCCGGAGGGGGCCGCGACGCTTCGCCACCGAGCGCCTGGTGCGCTTCGGCATCCCCTTCGCCCTGTACACCCTGCTGATCTGGCCGGTTCTGGAGTGGGCCCTCCTCGAGCCGCACTTCCACCGCGGCTCCTACTGGGCCTGGTTCACCGACGATGAGCCCATCCTGGACAACGGCCCGATGTGGTTCGTGGGAGTGTTGCTCGTGTTCTCCCTGGCTCTGGTGGCCTGGCGCCGCTTCCGCCCGCCGGCGCCAGCCGGCGACGAGCCCTTGCAGGCCCGTTGGCTGGTGCCGGTGGCCCTGGTGGTCGGGGTCTTGACTTTCCTGGTGCGTATCGCTCTCCCCGGCGATTCCGACACGCCTCTCAACGCCCACTTCTGGGCCTGGCCGGAGTACATCGCCCTCTTCGGCCTGGGGGTGGTGGCCGCCCGCCGCGGCTGGCTTCGCCCCGTGCCTCGCGAGCTGTCCCGGCCCACCGGGATCACCACCCTGATCAGCATCATGCTCCTGGCAGCAATGGTGCTCTCCACCGATCCGCTGGGCCTCGAGATGGAGGACTGGCTCGGCGGCTGGAGCCTGCCCGCACTAGGCGCCGCCCTGCTCGAAGGGGTGATCGTCGTCGCCGCCCCGCTGTGGGTGCTCTCCTTCGCCCAGCGCCACCTGAATGGGACCGGTCCGATCCGCCGGGCTATGGCCCGCGGCTCCTACGCCGCCTTCATGCTGCAGGGGCCGGTGATCGTCGGCCTGGAGGTCGCCTTCCGGTCGGCCCCCCTGCCGGGCGATCTGAAGGCCCTGCTCGTCGCCACCCTCGGCATCGCATTTTCCTTCGCCCTGGCCTACCCGCTGGTGACGAAGACGCCGTTGCGCAAGGTCCTGTAGGGCTGCCGCGGGCCGGCGGGTTCGTGCCGGTCGGCGCCGCCTCCTACTCCTCCGCCATGCCCGTACCCGAGGCGGGGTCCACCGGCCCGAACCAGTCCCAGTACCAGACGACGACCCCGGTCACGCCGGGGTCGTCGGCGCATCCGTGGCGGGCGACCGGTCCGGGAAGCCGCCCGAGCAGAGCCCAGGCGCCGGCTTCCAGGTCGAGCGCCCACACCTCGTCCCGCCAACGGACTTCCCGGGCGGTGATCTCGGCGGAGATCTGCACCGTCGTGAGGCCTTCGCCGCCGATCAGCAGCATCTGGCCTCCGGCCTCATCCCACACCAGGCAGGCATCCCAGGCCGACTCGGGAGCAGGGTCCCAGGTCGCCGACGACCAGGTCGCCGTCTCCAGGTCGAAGGTCCAGACCACGGACTCCTCGCGGTCGGCTCCGCCCCAGAGCACGACGCGGTCGGCCAGTGGGTCGTAGGCCATCGCCTGCTGCGCCACCGGCCAGGGCGCATCACCAGTCTCCACCTCGACCCAGGTGTCGGCGTCGGTGTCGTAGGCCCACGTGTCGCCCAGCCACGCCGACCCGGTGTCGCCGCCGAAGAGGATCACCCGGTCGGACTGGGCGTCGTAGGCCATGGAGTGGGCGTGGCGGCCGGGTGGCGAGGTCGCCGGCGAGCGCTCCTCCCAGGTGTTGGCCACCGGGTCGTACACCCAGGTGTCGTCTAGGTTGTCGGCGCAGGCCGGGTAGTTGCACGGGCCGACCGCCCCGCCGAAGAGGACCACCACGCCCGAGCCGGCGTCGTAGGCGACCGCAGCCCCGGCGCGGGGCGCCGGCCCCCTCCTTGTCTGCGCGTCCCACCATTGCCCGGCGGCGGTGTCGTACTTCCAGACGTCGTCGAAGCGGGTGCTGTTGAGGCGCGGCACCGGCGCCAGCCCGCCGAAGAGGAAGATGCCGGAGTCGGTGGCCACCAGTTGGGAGTAGACGCGCGGCTCGGGGGTGCCGGCGACCGGGGCCGCGGTGGTCGATGTGGTTGCGCCCTCAGGAACCGAAGTGGTGGTGCTCGCGCCCGTCCCTGCCGCCGTGGTGGTCGGATCTGCCGCCGCCGCGGTCGTGGTGGTGGGGCCCTCCCCGGAGTCGCGGGTGAGCCAGAGTGCGATCCCGGTCCCGGCTAGGGCGGCGACCAGGAGACCCGCCCCGAACCCCAGCCAGGCCCGGCGCCCGCCGCGGGGTGGCCCGTCGTCGAGCGGGGACGAGAGCAACTCGCTGAGCGGATCGTCCTTCATGCCTGCAGCGCCTGCCTTCCGAGACCCGGCGCCACCCTACTCCCCTGCCTCGCCGATGACGCCGGTATCGTCTGGCCGATCCCGGCAGGGGACGACTCACAATGAAGCCACCCCGCGTGCCGTTCGCCATGGTGATGGCCGTGGCGGCCCTGATCGCCGGTTGCACAGCCGCCGAGGTCGGGCCATCGCTGCCCGGCGGGCCCGAACCGGGGCAATCGACTTCGACCACTACAGCGGTCTCGCCGGACTCGACGCCCGGCACCTCCTCCACCACGACGACCGGAACACCGGCCGAGCCCGAGCCCACAACGACCACCACGACAACCGCCCCGTACGACACGGTGCCCGAGCAAACGAACGACGGCTGGCAGACGGCCTCGCTGGCAGATGTGGGCATAGACCCGGGTCCGATCGGCGAGATGCTCGCCAGGATCTACCACGGCGAGCGGCCGGGCTTCCACAACTGGCCGCCGGGGCAGGAGAAGTACGAGAACATCCACGGCATCCTGATCGTCAAGGACGGGCGGCTGGTCTTCGAGGAGTACTTCTACGGGTACCGGCTCGACAGCCGGCACAACGTGGCCTCCGTCACCAAGAGCGTCACCTCCCTGCTGGTGGGGATCGCCATCGAGCGAGGCGAGATCGAAGGAGTCGGCCAGAAGGTCCTGTCCTTCTTCCCGGAGTTGCTCCCGCTCGAGCAGCCGGATCGGCAAGTCGAGGACATCACCCTCGAGGACCTGCTGACGATGCGCCACGGCTGGGCTTGCGACGACTGGGATCCCGACTCGGCCACGTACTACCTGGACAACTGGGAGGGCAGCCGGCCCGACCTGGTCGCTGCGACCCTGAACCTCCCCCCGGCCACCGCTCCGGGCAGCCACTTCTCTTATTGCTCGGCGAGCACCGTCGTCCTCGGTGGCCTGATCGCCAACGCAACCGGGAGGGGCATCCCGGAGTACGCCGACGAGGTCCTCTTCGGTCCTCTGGGCATCGAGACCGCCCTTTGGTCCCGGGCGTCGGGGGGTTGGGCCGACACCGGCGGGTCCCTCCAGATGCGTCCCCGCGACATGGCCCGCCTCGGCTTGCTCATGCTGCAGGACGGGAACTGGGACGGGGTGCAGGTCGTCCCCGAGCCGTGGGGGCGGCAGTCCGTCCAGGAGCACGTCCGCCTCTCCTTCAACGAGACCTGGGGACGCGGGTACGGGTACCTCTGGTGGCTGAGCGAAGTGCCCGTCGCCGGGAGTGTCGTCCGGTCCTTCGCCGCCTCCGGAGCGGGCGGCCAGGCGATTGTGGTGTTCCCCGAACTGGCGATGGTCGTCGTGATCACCGGGGGCAACTACGACGACGACCAGGGCCAGCCCTTCGAGATCATGGAACGCTTCATCCTGCCCGCGGTGCTGGACCACTGATCAACCCGGGGGCATCGTCAGGGCCTTCGCTCGATCCGAGCGGCCCACCCTCTACCCTTTCGAGCCATGCTTCGTGCCCTCCTCACCGGTGTAATCGCCGGGTACGGGATTGCCATCCCGGTCGGGGCCATCGCCGTCCTCATCGTGGAGACCGGGATGCGTTGCGGCTTCCGCTGTGCCGCCTTCGCCGGGGCGGGGGCGGCCACCGCCGACCTGCTCTACGCCGCCCTGGCCACTCTGGGAGGCGCCGCCATCGCCTCCGCAGTCGAGGCCTCAGCTACCCCTTTCAAGTACGGCAGCGCCGCAGTGCTCGCCCTGCTGGCGTTCAACGGCCTGCGGCGGGCCTGGGTCGGCCGGGCGACCCCGGCCGGTGAGGTTGCCACACCGAACCGCGCCGAACTGGTCCGCACCTTCGGGAAGTTCCTCGGGCTCACGATCATCAACCCGCTCACCGTCGTCTACTTCACGGTGTTCGTCGTGGGCCTCGGCATCGCCGACACGCTGCGTCCGCTGGAGGCAATCGTGTTCGTGGCGGGCGCCTTCGCTGCCTCGCTCTCCTGGCAAACCCTTCTGGCCGGCATCGGAGCCACCGCCCGGCGGCGCCTCCCTGCGGGATTCCGGTTGGGAGCGACCATTGCCGGGAACCTCATCGTGCTCGCCCTGGCCGTCGTCGTCGTCCTGCGCTGATCGGCGCGCCGGGCCGTCATCGGCCTATCCGGGGGTAGCCGCCCGACGGCCGGCGCGCACAGCAGGGGTGTGCCGAAGTACCCATGCGCCTGTACTTGCCATAGCGTTGTGATCGTCGGCTAATAGCCTACAATCACTACATCATGGCGCATGCAACTCCCCTTCCGGCCGAACTGGCATCCCGGGAAACCCGGGTCGTCAGACCCAGAGACGGGAAGGCCATCTACACCCACCCCAACGAGGAGTTCGCCCGGCTTGAGCGCGCCGGTCTTCTTCGACGACTCGCTCACGGCTACTACTTGATCCATCCCGCCGGTCAACGCACCGACCTCACCTGGCTTCCTCCGATCGAAGCATTCGCCCTCGGCATCGCGGTCGCCGACTACAGCCGGGGGGCAGTAGCCCTCACCGGGATCGGTGCTTCGCGGGTGCTCGGCGCGTTGCCTCGTGCGATCTCGGTGAGCGTTGTATCGATCCCAGTCCGCCGACCTCCTGTCGAGACCGCTGGTGGAGCCGTGGCCTTCTGGCATCGCTCCGTGCAGGGGTTCGATCTTCAGAAGGCCCGCACCGAACTGGCGCAAGGATGGACGACAACCCCCGAACAGACTCTGCTCGACCTGGCGGATCGACCAAACGCTGGGGGCCTTGCAGCCAGGGTCGCCGTCGAGTCCATGTGGGCCTTGGCGCCAAGAGCCGATTGGCACCTGGTTCGCGAACTCAGTGATCGGCAACGTCGACCATCGGCCTACGCCCGCGCTACCTGGGTCTGTGAGGGAATCGTTCAGGACGTGCCTCCGCCTGCTCCACTCCGACGTCTGGTGCCGAGCAAGGGACTGACGTCATGGTCAGACGCCGATCCGTCTGCATATGGGATATCAGGATGATCGAGCGCACGGAAATGGAGGATCGCGCCCGCTCGTGGGGTGTCGCGATGGAGCAGGTCCGTAAGGATCATCTGATCTCGCATCTCCTGCACTCACTCGGCGCGCTGTCGGGCTTCGTGTTCTTCGGCGGCACCGCCCTGCACCGGGCCTTTCTTGAAGCTCGACGCCTGTCGGAGGACATCGACCTGTATATCCTCCCCGGCACCGGAGCGAGCCTCGGAACGATCGTGAATGGACTCCTCGGCGGAATCAGGCGCGAGTACCCGGACGCCAGGGTTGTCGATGGAGGAGCAAGGTCAGATGTGCAGTCCTACCTCGTCTCCACCGAAGGAATCCAGGTCCAGCTTCAGATCGTCGCTGAGCGCCACGAGCACCGCCGGCTTCCCACGGAGCCGTTCCCCGTTGCCCTCCGCTACTCGGACCTCCCGGAGTGGATCCCTTTGCTCCTGCCCACTCGCGAGTCATTCGTGGCGATGAAGTGCTCGGCGTTTGAGGACCGGGCCACGCCCCGCGATCTATTCGACCTGGGGGCACTAGAGGCTGTCGGAGCGATCACTCCGGCCGCGGCCGAGACGCTGAAGGCGTTCCGTGGCGCAGGACCAGTGAGGTGGAAGTACGACGATGCCGCCTGCCCTGAAGCGAGCGACTGGAGCAAGGAACTTGCGCACCAGACCGGGCATCCCGGGGAACCTTCCGAAGTGCTCCGACGAGTACGGCGCGCGCTCACCACGGCGTGTGAGTGGCCGGAAGCGGCCGACTTGAGGTAGGCCTGCGATCCGCAGGCTGACCGGTGTCCCAGAACCTTCGGTCGATCTGGCCGACCCTGGGTGGAGAGTCAGGACATGGGGTTCACCTGTTAGGCGGGCCTCAGCCGCCCTGTGCTGGACGGAGTGGAGCGATTGCATCGCCGCCATCGGCACGTTCGTCCGAAAGGCGACACACTGATAAGGCGCCTATTACGCCCATGCGCCCGCCAACGCGCGGTCGCGTTCAGCCGGCTTCACTCCAGGCCGATCCTGGAACGCGCGAGAGACCCCTCGCCGACTAGGTCCCGGTCTCGTACGAGTAGGTGACCTTGACTCCGTAGACCTTCAACCCGGGCTCCGGGACGCGCAACCACAAGAACAAGCTGAACCGACTCCTGTCGACCGTCCGAGGGCTGATCGCCGTGGTGTACTGCACCTGGGGGTCAGTCTCGACGGCGCCCACGGTGGCCACTCCGCCCAATTCAACGAAGGCGTCACCTTGCGCCGGGGCGGAGCGGTAGAGCGAGAGCGAAACGTCGGCGTTCGCCGAGTTGTCGTACGCATACAGGGTGATCCGGCGAATGCTCACGACAGTCGCTGGCAGCGGGATCGGGGCAGTGAAGCGGCCGGTACCGCCGTACGTCTCGAGCCGCTGCCCAGCGGAGTAGTCCTGGTTGCTGTCAAACGGAGAGAACTCCGTGTTGTGGATCATGATGCTCTCGACCACGGTGGTCCGCGGCCCGGCACCGGCGGCCATCCCCGGTCCCACAAGCACCGCCACCAGCAAGCCCAA
>JALOLI010000263.1 GCA_025456165.1 Acidimicrobiia bacterium
CCGGCGATGGCGCCCAGGCCGCCGGAACCGAGTTGGGACTTCACGAGGTCGATGAGGCTGGCGATGGTGTCCCCTTTCTCCGTTCGGCCGAGTCTCAACGGCAGGCGGAGGCATGTCAACCGGCAGCGCCGCCGACCCTCAGCGACGGAGTCTCCTGCGGGGAGGCCTTCGGCGGCGAACGGCCTTCCTGGCCCACGAGGCCGGCCCCATCTGAGGCAGGCTGCGGCCCGCTACCGTCGCGCTCGACACCCCGAGGTTGGAGGCCCCATGCTCCTCGCCCCCGTCCCCTGGCCGCTCGGCCCGGCTACCGCCGCGGTCGAGGCCCGGCTCCGTTTGTGGGAGGACGACGGCGCCGTCGCCCGCCTCTGGGCCAAGGAGCACACCCTGTGGACTCCCGAGCCCGCGCCGGAGATCGAGGACCGCCTCGGCTGGCTGGCTCTCCCCGAGGCCATGCGGGCCGGGGTTCCCGCCCTGGAGGCATTCGCCGCCGAAGTCGCCGCCGCCGGCATCACCCGGGTGGTGCTGCTGGGCATGGGCGGCTCCAGCCTCGCCCCCGAGGTCTTCGCCCGCACCTTCGGCTCGCGGGCGGGCTTCCCGGAACTGCTGGTCCTCGACAGCACCCACCCGCAAGCCGTGCGGGCGGTGGACGAGCAGACCGACCCGGCCCGGACCCTCTTCGTGATCTCCTCGAAGTCCGGCACCACCATCGAGCCCAACTCGTTCCTCTGCCACTGCTGGGCCCGGGTGGCCGGCGTCTCGGCAGATCCCGGGCGCCGCTTCGTTGCCATCACCGACCCGGGGACCGTCCTCGGCGCCCTCGCCCGCGAGCGGCGGTTCCTCCGCGTCTTCGAGGCGCCGCCGGACGTGGGCGGACGGTTCTCGGCACTCACCCCTTTCGGCCTGGTACCGGCAGCCCTGATCGGCGTCGACATCGGTGGACTGCTCGAAGCGGCCGCGGCGGCAGTCCACGCCTGTCGGCGCACCCCAACGGACAACCCCGGCTTCCTGCTCGGGGCGGTCCTGGGCGAACTCGCCCATGCCGGGCGTGACAAGGCCACCCTCTTCACCTCACCCGCCCTCGCTGCCCTGCCCGCCTGGGTCGAGCAACTGGTGGCCGAGAGCACCGGCAAGGGCGGCACGGGCATCCTCCCCGTTGCCGGCGAGCCGGCCGGGCCTCCGGACGCCTACGGCGACGACCGCCTGTTCGTGTACCTGTCGGTGGCCGGAGACCCCGATGAGGCCCAGGCCGCCGCGGTGGAGGCGCTCGAAACCGCCGGGCACCCGGTGGTGCGCCTTCACCTGAACAGTCTCGCCGACCTCGGCGCCGAGATGTACCGCTGGGAGGTGGCCACGGCGATGGCGGGGAGCGCGCTGGGCATCCACCCCTTCGATCAACCCGACGTGCAACTGGCCAAGACGCTGGCCACCCGGGCCATGGCGGGCGAGGCCGGGGGCGGGCCCATCGCGGCGGTGCCGACCGCCGACCCGGCCGCGCTCGGCGCAGCACTGGACGATCTCCTGGCCGAGGCGCGGCCCGGCAACTATCTGGCCATCCAGGCCTTCGTCGCTCCCACCCCACAGGCCGAGGCGGCGCTGCAGGGGCTGCGCCTGGCGGTCAGGGACCGCCTCCGTGTAGCCACCACGCTCGGCTTCGGGCCCCGCTTCCTGCACTCCACCGGGCAGCTCCACAAGGGCGGCCCCGGCACCGGCCTCTTCCTCCAGGTGGTGGACGACGCCGACCCCGACCTGCCGGTGCCCGAGACCGGTTACTCGTTCGGGCGCCTGGTACGGGCCCAGGCCGACGGCGACTACGGGGCCCTGGCCGCCAAGGGGCGGCGCCTGCTGCGCGTGGACCTGGACGGTGACCCGGTCGGCGGTCTGGCCGCTCTGGAGGAGGCGGCTACGGGCTGGGCCTGACACCCGGCAGGCGGCGGCCGCTTCGCGTAGCATCGCCGGGAGCACATGACTGGAGGGAACATGCGGCGCAGAGTGGCCTGGGCGGCAGTCCTGCTCGTGGTTGGGGCCCTGGCCGGGCCGGCGCTCGCGGCCCCGCCGGCGGGTACGGGGGCGATCCACGGCCGGATCACGAACGCCGTCGGCGGCATGGCGTTTGCCGTCGGCCCGGGCGGCGGCGTTCTCTCGGTAGATGCCTTCAGCCTGGACACCATGGCCCGCACAGTGGTGTGGGTGACCGACGTCGACGGCGACTATGCCATTCCCGACCTGGCTCCCGGCCAGTACAAGGTGCGTTTCCGATACTGGGATGGCAGCGGCCAACTCACCCGCTACCGCTGGAACAGCGACAAGGCAACCTTCGAGGTGGCCAATCCAGTGACGGTCGTGGCTCATGCCAGCTTCGAGCTCGACGCCGCCCTCAGGCCCCTGCGGGGTGCTCAGGTATCGGGCCAGTTGCTGGAACGCGGCACTGGAATCCCCCTGACCGGCGACTGCTACTCCGTGCAGCTGTTCGAGGCCAGCGGGATCTCGATGGGCCACCTCTACGAGGTGGACGCCTCGGGTGACTGGTCCTCGCTGGGCAAGGTCCCGGCGGGCAAGTGGACCGCCCTGGCAACCTACTCGTTGTTCGACCCCGCTCTCTGCGGGATCAGCCCTCCTCACCTGGACACCTGGTACCAGGGCGCCTCGGGCTGGCCGCTGTTCCAGAGCAACCTGGTCGCCCACTGGGCCACCTTCTACTCCGCCGCCACCTTCGACGTGGTCATCGGCGTCCCCGTGACTCACATCGACATCGAGATGCTCAAGGCGCCCACGTGCCGCGGCAAGACGCCCACGATCTTCGGCACCACGCTGGCCGACGAGATCGTGGGCACCCCGGGCCGGGACATCATCTCCGGCCTGGCGGGGAACGACTGGATCGGCGCCGGGGCGGGCAACGATCTCGTCTGCGGCGACGCCGGCACCGACAACATCGATGCCGGCCCCGGGGTCAAGGACATCATCGACGGCGGCGGCGGGACGGACACCTGCGCCAATGGAGAGACGACCTACCGCTGCGAGTTGACACCGTAGTCCCGCGTCCCGGCACTCCGGGGGGCCGGGACGC
>JALOLI010000264.1 GCA_025456165.1 Acidimicrobiia bacterium
GCTGTCGCCCGAGGACCAGATCATCGGGACGGTGGGATGTGCTGCGGCGGCGATCTCGATGCCGTCCCTCATGTCGTCCGAGGTGGCGAAGATCAGGTCCGCCCCCTCGCCGACCATCTGGGTGACCACCTGGTCCACCGTCGTCTCGGGACGGTCGGCGGTGTTCACCTTGTCGAGGACGATGAGCTCGACACCGAGCTTCTCTTGCAGGTATACGCCGGCGTCGTAGTGGGCCTGGCTCCACCCGCGGTCGTTCTGCGGGCCGACCAGGATCATGCCGATCACCAACGGCTCGGCGGTCGTGGTCGTCGTCGCTTCGGCGGTCGTCGTCACTTCGGCGGTGGTCGTCGTGGCGTCGTCGTCGCCGCAAGCGGCGGCGACCAGCGCCAGGGCGGCCACCAGCACCAGCCATGTCCATTTGGTACGCACTTGATCTCCTCCCAACACCGGGGGGTCCTGCCCGCCATCCTAGAGACCGAGGCCCGGGGAGGGCAGGCCGGATAGAGACCGACTGCGCGGGGCGTTTCCTCCGACCGCCGGGCGTGGGCGTTCCTGCGTCCAGGTTCGCCGGGCTCCGTCGTATGCTGGCGGGATGCCCGAGGATTCGACCGCGGCGTCTCGCGCCCGGGAAGCCCGCCCCCGCAACGCCCTGGTGGCGGCGCTCCTGTCGGCCCTCGTCCCGGGAGCGGGCCACCTCTACCTGGGCCACCGCCGCCGCGGCTGGGTGCTGATCGGCATCACCGTCGCCGCCGCCGTCCCCGCGGTGTGGTGGCTGGCCGCCGCCTACCGCGGCGACGGGCTGCTCGATGCGGCGCTGGGCCTGAAGTCGGGTCACCTCATCCTGCTGGTCGTGGCCAGCGCCGCCCTGCTGGGCTTCCGGGCCTTCGCCGTGGCGGAGGCCTTCCTCCTGGTCGGCCGGCCGGGCGAGCCGCCTCGATCCCGCATCGCCGCTCTCGCCGGGGTGGCCGCCTTGCTGCTGGCCACCGCCTACCCCCACCTCTACGTGGGAGAGCGCCTCCTCCTGGCGCACGACCTCACCACCCACGACTTCGTGAACGACCCCGACCAGGTGGCTCTGGAGGATGTGACCACCACCACCGGGGCCGGCACCTCGTCGATCCCGGGCGAGACGACCACCACGGCGCCGCCGGCCACTACGACGACCCTGCCTGCCGCCTTCCCCGAGGAGGGCCGGGTGAACATCCTGCTGCTCGGCGGCGATTCCGGCGTGGACCGGCGCGGCACGCGCACCGACACCATGATCGTGGTCTCCATCGACCCGGAGACCGGGTGGACGGCCATGTTCGGCATCCCCCGCAACCTCTTCGGGCTGCCGTTCCCCCCGGGGCACGCCGCCGTCGGCTCGTGGGACAACTGCCCCGACTGCTTCGGGATGATCGCCAACGAGCTCTACGCCTGGGGCCTGAAGCGGCCCGACCTCTTCGGCGAGCCCAACTCCGGGGCCAACGCCATGAAGGCGACGGTCGGCTACCTGCTCGGCATCGACATCCACTACTTCGCCATGGTCGACCTGCAGGGCTTCGTCGACATCATCGACGCCGTCGGCGGGGTCGACATCGTGGTGACCGAGCGGGTCTACGACACGGAGTACCCGAACGAGGACGGCACCGTGTCGGTGGTGGACTTACAGCCGGGCACCCACCATCTGGACGGCCACCTGGCGCTCTACTACGCCCGTTCCCGGCAGGGCTCCCACGACTTCGACCGCATGAACCGCCAGCGCTGCGTGCTCGAGGCCCTCGCCGAGCAGGCCGACCCGATCGTCCTGGTGCACGAGCTTCCCACGATCGTGCCGGCGGTCGAGGAGAGCGTCTTCACCGACCTGCCCATCGACGAGCTGGCCGCCTTCATCGAGCTGGTCTCGAAGGTCAACACCCAGGAGATCGTCTCGATCCGCTTCATGCCCGACGCCCCGGAGTTCGCCGGCACCCCGACCTCCTACATCGGGGATTGGACCGCCGAGCGCTACCCCATCCCCGACCGGGACTTCATCGCCCGGACGGTGGCCACGGCGATCAGCCTGCCCCCGCTCGAGGCGATGGCGGCCCTCAACTTGCAGCCGCTCGACGACCTCTGCGGCGATACGCAGACGGCCGGTCAGTCGTAGACCGCGACCCGGGCGAGGCGCACTCCCAGCAACGCCAGCACGGCGGCCAGCGCCGCCGTCCCGGCGGCAAACCACCAGGGGCCCGCCGCCGCCAGGGAGGCCGTCCCGGCTGCGACCGCGGCCAGCCCCCAGAGGACCAGCGCCACCGGGCGAGCCCCCAGGCCCAGGCGAGCCAGGCGGTGGGAGGTGTGGTCCCTTCCGCCGACCGACAGCGGGCGGTGATGGCGCCGCCGCTCCACCGCCACCAGGGCGGTGTCGAACAAGGGCACGGCCAGGAGCACCACCGGCACCAGGATGGCGAGGGCCGCCGGTGCCGCGCCGGCCGTCCCGGCCCGCCCCCCGTCGAGCAGAGTGAGCCCGGCGAGGGCCGCGCCCAGAAAGTGCGATCCGGCGTCCCCCATGAAGATCCGAGCCGGTGGGGCATTCCACACCAGGAACCCGGCCGCCGCCCCGGCGAGTGCTGCGCCCAGAGCCGTCGGGCCGCTGCCCAGGCCCCACCAGAGCGACAGTGCCAGCCCCGACACCAGGGCCGCCCCGCCTGCGGCCCCGTCGAAGTTGTCGAACAGGTTCAGGGCGTTGGCGGCCACCACCACCCAGGCGATGGTGGCCACCCAGGCCACGACCTCCGGCCCGGGCAGGGCCGCTCGCACCCCCAGCGCGGCGAGCACCACGCCGGCGCCGGCCTGCCCGGCGAGCTTGGCCCAGGCGGGCAAGGGGTGGAGGTCGTCGGCCAGGCCCACGGCGAGTGCGCACCCGGCGGCGGCCACCACGGCCCCGGCCCCAGGCAGGTCGCGCCCGAAGGCCGCCACCGCCACGCCGAATCCGGCGGCTATGGCCACTCCCCCGGCGAGGGGCACGGCATCGGCCCGCCAGCGGGCGCCGGAGGCGGCCCGGGTGAAGGGACGAGCCAAGGACGGGAGGAGAACGAAG
>JALOLI010000265.1 GCA_025456165.1 Acidimicrobiia bacterium
TGACGGCGGCCATGGGAATCTCCCCGTAGGCGGCCGTCAGAACTCCCCGTAGGCGGCCACCGGATCTCCCCACCCGTGGCCATCGGATCTCCCCACGCATCCGTCCTTGAGCCTGCACCGTCCGGCGATCGGAAGTCCCCGTCGCCGGAGGCCGCAGGCGTGAAGAGCCCGGAGGAAGTGATGGAGATCCTGGAGGCGTTCGACCTGACCGGCTCGCTGCGCGCGGCGGCGGAGCTTGCCGGTTGTGACCACAAGACGGTCGCCCACTGGGTGCGCGCCCGTGAGGCGGCCGGCGGCGGCCCGCCGACCCCCACCCGTCCCCGCCCGCGGGTGGACGCCTACGCCGAGAAGATCGAGGAGTGGGTGGAGCGCTCGCGGGCCAAGATCCGCGCCGACGTCGCCCACGCCCGCCTGGTGGCGATGGGCTATCAGGGATCTGAGCGCACCACCCGCCGGGCGGTCGCCGAGGCCAAGCACAGGTGGCGGGCCGAGCACGGCCGCCGCACGCGGCCCTGGATCCCGGAGCCCGGGCTGTGGCTGCAGTTCGACTATGCCGAGGGCCCGACGGTCGCCGGGCAGCGCACCAGCCTGTTCTGCGCGTGGCTGGCCTGGAGCCGCTTCCGGGTGGTGATACCGCTTGCCGATCGCACCATGGCCTCGGTGGTGATGGCCCTGGACCGGACGCTTCGGCGCCTCGGCGGCGCCCCGACCTATGTGCTCACCGACAACGAGCGCACGGTGTCGGTGGACCACGTCGCCGGGATCGCGGTGAGGAACCCCACCATCGTGGCGGTGGCCCGCCACTATGGCCTGAGCATCGCCACCTGCGTGCCGGCCGACCCCCAGAGCAAGGGCGGGGTGGAGGCCACGGTGCGGATCGCCAAGGCGGACCTGGTGCCCACCGCACACAACCTGCGGGGCGAGTACGGCGACTTCGCCGAGCTCGAGGCCGCCTGCCGGGACTTCTCAGACCGGGTGAACGCCCGCGAGCACCGCACCACCCGTCGCCCGCCGGCCCTGATGCTCGCCGAGGAGCGCGTGCGGCTGCACCCCCTGCCGAGCGTGCCCCACACCCTGTGCTTCGGCCAGACCCGGCGGGTGTCGTGGCAGTCGACGATCAGCATGGGCGGCGCGCTGTATTCGGTGCCCACGTGCCTGGTGGACGCCCGGGTGTGGGCGCGGGTGGAGGGCGAAGAGCTCATCGTGGTCGACTCAGACCACCCGACCGGCCCGCGCGAGGTCGCCCGCCATGCGCTCACCACCCCGGGCCGGCCGAGCATCGTGGATGCCCACTACCCGCCCCGCCCGCCGGGGGCGCTCCAGCGCACCCCGCGCGCCCGCACGGGCGAGGAGCAGGCGTTCCTGGCCGTCGGCCCCGGGGCCGAGCGCTGGCTGATCGCCGCTGCGGCCGCCGGCACGGCGCGGGTGCGGCGCAAGATGGCCGAGGCGGTGGCCCTGGCCAAGCTCCACGGCCCGGACGCGGTGGATGAGGCCCTGGCGCGGGCGGCCGGAGCCGGCCGCTTCTCAGACGGCGATCTGGCCGCCATCCTCGCCCACCGGGGCGGACGGGTGATCGTCTTCCCCGCCCGCGCCGGCGAGGAGCGCTCGCTGCAGCGCTCAACCGCGGCCTGGGAGGGCTTCGGCCGATGAGCCTCACGACCCCCGCCCCGCCGCCGCTGGCCCCACAGCTCGAGGCGCTCCTTCGCCGGCTTCGCCTGCCCTATGTGCGTCGGGCCGCCCCGGAGGTGATCGCCACCGCCACGAGCCAGCGCTGGGAGCCTGCTGAGGTCCTCAGGGTGCTGCTGGCCGAGGAGGCGGCCGGCCGTGACCGGGCCACCATCGCGCTACGCCGGCGCACCTCGGGGCTCCCGGCCGGCAAGACGTTCGACGCCTGGGACCCGGCGGCCTCGCCGATCCCCTCCGCGGCCCAGCAGGCGCTTCGGACCCTGGAGTGGCTCGAGCGGGCGGAGAACGTGTGCATCTGCGGCCCCTCGGGGACCGGCAAGAGCCACCTGGCCGAGGCCCTCGGGCACCTGGCCATCGACCGCGGAAAGACAGTGGCCTGGCACACGCTTGAGTCCCTGGCCGCCCTGGTTCGCCGCCACCGGGCTGATGACACCGTGGCCAAGGCCGTCGGGCGGCTGATCCGCGCCGACCTGGTGGTGATCGACGACATCGGGATGCTCCCGGTGGCCCCCGATGCGGCTGAGGCGCTCTTTCGGGTGGTGGACGCGGCGTATGAGCGCCGCTCGATCGCGCTCACCAGCAACATCCACCCGGCCGGGTTCGATGAGCTCATGCCAAAGACCCTCGCCGCAGCCACCGTGGACCGCCTGCTCCACCACGCCCACGTGCTGCTCACCGACGGGACCGACTCCTATCGCCTGGCCCAGGCGACCAGCGGCAAGGGGGTGGTGCCCCTGGCCTGACGCCCCGCCCACGGCCCTCGCCCCTCGCCTCGCCCGACGGGCTCGGCTGCGGGCCGAGAGCCGTGACGGTGGGGAGATCCGATGGCCACCAGTGGGGAGAAAAGATGGCCGCCGGCGGGGAGAAGCGGTGGCCGCCCGTGGGGAGAACTCGATGGCCGTTGACACCCCAGGCACGAAGTCGGGGCGATCGCCTGAGGACTCCCCGGACGTCTAGGCGATCCTCGACTCGCGGCTAGCCCGCCAGACGCCGGGGGCCGGGCCCCCACTTCGGACGCCCGGCCCCCTCGGCCCCTGCTGGTTGTCGGTTGTGGCTACCCGGTGACGGCGGGCACCACCCGGCGGGCGATCGGGGTCACCTGCGTGCAGGCCCGGTCCCGCACCTGCGCCGCGTTGGTCGCCCGGGCGGCGGCCACGTTGCACCGCTGGCCGGTCGCCGTGGTCGGCATAGACAGGTTCAACACCACCGTGCGCGAGGCACCGGGGCGGAGGTCGCCCACCCGCCAGGCCACCTGGCCGCGGCTCACGCTCAAGCCGCGGGTGCGGGCCACCAGCGCCATCCCGGAGGGGATGGTGTCGCGGATGACCACGTTGCGGGCGATCACCCGGGAGGTGTTCCTGACCGTGATGCG
>JALOLI010000026.1 GCA_025456165.1 Acidimicrobiia bacterium
TTCGTGCCATGGCTGCTCCGTCCCTCTGCCGCCACGGTAGCGGCCTGCCCGCCCCTGCCCCCGCCGGCGGCGGGCTCCTGAGGGGGGACACGAGTAGGTCCGCCTCAGGGCCGGATGCCGTCTGACTCTCGGCAGGCATCCGGCGAGGGGCGGCGGCCTACTGGCGCACCCCCTCAAGGCACGCATCAATAGGCGCGCCACCGGCGGGAGTCTCGGCTTGTTGACAGGCCGAAACTCCAACTCCATCGGCCTATCGATGTGCGCTCTTAGACTCGCCGGCATGGACCAGCCGTTCCCCGACTCCGCCGCGGTAGGCGCGGCGCTGCGCCGCCACGGCTACCTGGCCGACGAGCACATCGCCCAGGTGGTCTTCCTCGCCACCCGGCTGGGCAAGCCGGTCCTGGTGGAGGGCCCCGCCGGGGTGGGCAAGACCGAGCTGGGCAAGGCCCTGGCCGCGGCCCTGGGGAGACGCCTGATCCGCCTCCAGTGCTATGAGGGCCTCGACGAGGCCAAGGCGCTGTACGAGTGGAACTACCGCAAGCAGTTGCTGCGCCTGCAGGCCGACCGGGGCCGGGCGTGGGAAGAGGTGGAGGGGGACATATTCACCGAGGGCTTCCTCCTCGGCCGGCCCCTGCTGGAAGCCATTCGTTCGCCCGAGCCGGTGGTGCTGCTGATCGACGAGGTCGACCGCGTCGAAGTGGAGACGGAGGCCCTGCTGCTCGAGGTCCTGGCGGAGTTCCAGGTGTCGATCCCTGAGCTGGGCACGGTGACGGCTTCCTCTCGGCCCACGGTGGTGCTCACCTCCAACAACACCCGGGAGCTCTCGGAGGCCCTCAAGCGGCGTTGCCTGTTCCTCCACCTGGGCTACCCCTCCGCCGAGCGCGAACGGGAGATCCTCCTGGAGCGGGTGCCCGGGCTGCCGGAGGCGCTGGCCGAGCAGGTGGCGGCGCTGGTGCGGAGCCTGCGCCGCTTGCCCCTGCGCAAGGCCCCCTCGGTGAGCGAGTCCATCGACTGGGCGCAGACCCTGCTCGCCCTCGGCATCGACCGGCTCGACGCCGCCGCCGCCGGGCGCACCCTGCACGTGGTGCTGAAGCACCAGCCCGACATCGAGAAGGCGGCCGCCGACCTGGAGCTGCCGGGAGCGGGGTGAGCGGGTGCTCGACCTGCTCACCGGCTTCATCGGCGAGCTCCGGGCCGCCGGCCTGCCCATCTCGACGGGGGAGGCCATCGACGCCGCCACCGCCCTGGCCCACACGCCGCTGGGGGACCGGCAGGCGGTCCGGGCCTCGCTTTGCGCCACGCTGGTGAAGAGCGGCCGGCACCTGGAGGCCTTCGGGTCGGCGTTCGACGTCTACTTCGGCCTGCGGGCGCCGGAGCCCGGGGCTGAAGCTGGCGCCGCACTGGAGGCCGAGGAGGCCACTCTGCTCGCCGCCCAGGGGTCGGGGGTGGGCGGTGAGGGCGACCCGGACATTCTGGCGGAGGTGTTGGTCGCGGCTCTCCTCTCCGGGGATCGTGCGCTCCTCGGGGCACTGGCCCGCCGGGCGGTTCGATCGCTGGGCGGCATCGAGCCGGGGCGGCCGCTGGGGGCTGCCTACTACCTCTATCGGGTGCTGCGCCGCCTGGATGCCGACGCCATCCGGCGCCGGCTGCGCGCCACCGCGGCGGGGGAGCCCGACGGGCTGGCGCGGCGGCTCGCCACAGAGGGGCTCGAGGAGCGCTTCGAGGAGTTCCGCCGGGCACTGGAGACCGAGATCCGCCGCCTCCTGGTGGCCGACCGCGGAGCGGCGGCGGTGGCCCGGGCCCTGCGCCGCCCGCTGGTGGACGAGGCCGACCTCACGACGGCGACCGCCGCCGAACTGGCCGAGATCGAGCGAGCCCTCTACCCGCTCGCCCGGCGGCTGGCGGTGCGGCTGTCGCGGCGGCGCCGGGGCGGGAGCGGCCGCCTGGATGTGCGGCGCACGATGCGCGCCGCCCTGTCCTCGGGAGGGGTGCCGGTCGATCCCCGCTTCCGGCGTCCCCACCGCAGCAAGCCCGACATCGTGCTGCTGTGCGACGTGAGCGGGTCCGTGGCCACCTTCGCCCGCTTCACGCTGCAGCTCGTCTACGCCCTGGCGGCCCAGTTCACCCGGGTGCAGTCGTTCGCCTTCGTGGATGCTCTCGACGAGGTGACGGGTTACTTCGGGCCGGGGGCGGACTTCGCCGCGGCGGTGCGGCGCCTGGGCGACGAGGCCCGGGTGGTCTACTTCGACGGGCACTCCGACTACGGCCGGGCCTTCGGTCGGTTCGCCGCCGATCATCTCGGCCGGCTCGGGCCGCGCACCACGGTGATCGTCACCGGCGACGCCCGGACCAACTATCGCGATCCCAACCCGGCCGCTCTCGACCTGATCGCCCGCCGCAGCCGGGCGCTGTTCTGGCTCAACCCCGAGCGGCAGGCCGCCTGGGACTCGGGAGACTCCGTCCTCGGGGTCTACCGGCCGCTGTGCGACGGGGTCTACGAGGTGCGGACGCTTCGCCAGCTGGCGGCCTTCGTGGAGCAGGTGGCCCTGCCCACCTCCCGCCCGGCTCACCGGCAGGCGTGAACGAGCCCTCCCGGCCTGCGGCCCTTGTCGTCTCCCTCAAGAGGACGGTCGCTCCTGACGATTAGGTACCGCGTAGCTAAAGAGCGCCGGGACCCGGCGCCGCGAATCGAGCAGGAGCTACCAGGTGGAGCGAGTACTGGTCGTGGAGGACTCGGCAGTCATCCAGCGCCTCGTCGCGGTCTGCTTGCGTCCGGCCGGGGTGGAGATCGAATCCCGCACGGACGGGCCGTCGGGGCTCGAGGCGGCCATCGCGTCGCCTCCCGACCTGCTGATCCTCGACGTGGGCCTGCCCCACATGGACGGCTGGGAGGTGCTGGAGCGCCTGCGCTCCGACGGCCGCACCCGGCACCTGAAGGTGCTCGTGCTCACGGCACACGCCCAGGAGGAAACCCGGGAGCGAGCCGGGCGTGGGGGAGCCGATGCCTTCATCACCAAGCCCTTCCGCCCCGACGACTTGCGGCGCATCGCCCTCGGCTTGCTGCGCGGGGTCGAGGCGGCAGTGGGCTCGGCCTGAAAGAGGGCGCACTCTCGAGGGCGGGGCATCAGCGCAGTGGGCTCGGCCTGATCCTGGCGCCGGCAGCCTGTTCCTCGTCATGGGGGCGCGCTAGGTTGCGCGGTGGGCGCGGCACTCGACATGATCTGCGCCCTCATCCTCGCTCTGGCTCTCTTTCCCTTCGGCCCGGCCTGTCCGGCGGTTCGGCCGGTACCCGGCGCGCTCCTCCGGCCGTTCGCTCCGCAGGGCCCCTACGCCGGCCACTGGGGGGCCGATCTGGAGTCGCCGTCCGGGGCGCCGGTGGTGGCGGTGGCCGCAGGGGTGGTCACCTTCGCCGGTCCGGTGGCCGGACGGCTCACCGTCACGGTGCACCACGGCGGCGGGGTTCGCACCTCCTACTCCTACCTTTCAACGGTGGCGGTCGCCCGGGGCCGGGTGGTGGGGGCGGGGGAGGTGCTCGGAGCCTCCGGCATCGACCACGGGCTCGAGGCGTTGCACCTGTCGCTGCGGGTGGGGGAGGCCTATGCCGACCCGATGCGCTGGCTCGAGTGCCGGCTGGCGCCGCCGGGAGCGGCCGGGCGCCTCGCCCCGGCCCTGCCGCCCTATGCTTCCCCCGTGCGCCGCGGCATCCTGGGCGGCACCTTCGATCCCCCGCACCTCGCCCACCTGGTGGCCGGCGAGGCGGCCTGTCGCGAGCTGGGCCTGGACGTGGTCACTTTCCTCCCGGCGGGACGCCCGTGGCAGAAGGCCGGATCGGGGGTCAGCCCGGCCGCCGACCGATGGGAGATGAGCCGCCGGGCGGTGGCCGGTGTGGAGTACTTCCGGGCCGACGACCGCGAGGTGCGGCGCGACGGCTGGACCTACACCGCCGACACCCTGGCCACCTTCCCGGAGGATGAGGACCTGGTGCTGATCCTGGGCGCCGATGCCGCCGCCGGCCTCCCCACCTGGCATTCGCCCGAAGTCGTCCTTCGGCGGGCGCAGGTGGCAGTCATGGAGCGCCCCGGAGTGGACCGGGCCGCCGTAGTGGCGGCGGTGGGGCACCCGCTCTGGCTGCACACCCCGCTGCTCGGTATCAGCGGGACCCTGCTTCGGGAGAGGCGCCGGGCAGGGATGAGCCTGCGGTTCCTGGTGCCCGACGCCGTCCTCGACTACATCGAGTCCGCCGGGCTCTATGCGGCTCTCTAGCCGGGCCCGTTGGTGGTGGGTGGCCGCGCTCCTGGTGCTCGGCGCCCTGACTGCCGGCGGCTGGGTGGGCCGGGCCTGGCTGGGCGAGGCCGTCGCCCGGGCCTCCTCTCGCGTCGAGGAATGGGCCACCCGCCTGCAGGACATCGCTGCGTCCGTGCCCCAGGCCGAGATCGAGGAGCGCACCGGCCTCACCGGCTCCCACAGCGCTCTGATCGTGCTCGGCGAAGGCCCGGGAGACTGTGCCTTCGCTCTCCTGGCGCTCTCGCCCGAGGGCGTGCCGTCCCTGACCCTGCTGCCCTCGACCCTGCTCGGCGTGGTGCCCGGCTACGGGGAGTTCACCCTGGCGGAGGCGCTGGCCTTCGAAGGGCCGGAACTCGCCGCCCTGACGGTGGTCAACGAGCTGGGGGTGCGCCTGGACGAGGTGGTGGCGCTGGGGACCGGCGACCTGGCGGCGGCCCTGCCCGCCGCGATGACCGTGGACTTGCCCGTGCCGCTGCTCACCGCCGAAGACGGGGGGCTTCGCCAGGTCCTGGGGGCCGGGGTGCAGCCGCTGGCCCCGGCCGCCGTCGAGATGCTGCTGGTCACTCCCGGATCGGGGGATGCCTTCGAGTGGATGCAGCGGCAGGGCGCGGCCTGGCGGGGCATTCTCGCCGCCGTTGCCGCCGACCCGGAGGTGGCCGATCACCTCGCGGCCTTCTCGTCGGCGGGCAATTCGGTGGCGGCCGACCTGATGGTGACGGCGGCGACCGCCGACGGCCTGCTGCTGGGGGCGCCACCGGTGGAGGCAGTGGCCACAGTTGGCGGAGAGGCGCTGGCGCTGTCGGCCGGGACGGCGGCGGAGTTCGTGGCGTCCCGGCTCGGCCACCTCCTGTTGATGGCCGGCGACCGCCCCCGCGTCGAAGTCCTCAACGGCAACGGTCGCATCGGCGCCACCCGGGTGGTGGCCGAGGCCGTGGTGCGGCAGGGCTTTCGGGTAGTGCGCACCGACAACGCCGACCGCTTCGACTACGCCACCACCCTGGTGGTCGCCCAGGGGGAGGATGCCCAGCAGGCGGCCCGGGAGGTGGCCGGGATCCTGGGGGTGCCTACGGTCTACCTCGAGGAAGCCGCTCCCTCTCTGGTGGTCGAAGTCAGTATCATCGTGGGCCAGGACATCCCGGCCGGGGAGGCGTAGGCCCTGCATCCCGAAACGACGACCGCAGCGCAGTCGGCGGCCGCCGCCATCGACGACAAGAAGGGCCTGGGGATCGTCCTCCTCGACGTGTCGACCCTTCTGGTGATCACCGATGTCTTCGTGATCGCCTCGGGGACCTCGCGGCGACACGTCGTCACCCTGGCGGAAGCCGTCGAGGAGCGTCTGAAGGGCCTGGGCCGGCGCCCCTTGCGGAGCGAGGGTCTGGACGACGCCACCTGGGTGCTGCTCGACTACGGGGACATCGTGGTCCATGTCTTCGACGAGCCCACCCGCCGCTACTACGACCTGGAGCGGCTGTGGAGCGACGCTCCCCGGACCGACTTCGACCCGGCGGCCGCCCGGGCCTGAGCATCTAGGCGGTCGGCTCCTCCGGGGCGGGGACTCGCCGAGCGAGCGCGGTGAGCCGGCCCGGGCCTCCCAGGTACACGAGCACTCCCGCCAGCATCAGAGCCTCTCCGGCGCTCTCCAGGCTCTCTTCGATGACCGACAGCACCGCCGGGCCGCCGAGAGTGGGGTCGAGCGCCTCGAGCGCCGGAACCGCCAACCACAAGGCGATGGCGGCAATGGCGAGTCTGCCCGAGGCCGTGGCGGCGCCGATCGCCTTGACGAACCAGCGAGCCATCAGGAAGGCGGCCACCATGCCCACCGGAGCCACCACCAGCACCCAGGTGTAGAGCGACGGGAGGGCCGCGAAGTCGAACAGGCGGTGGGCCTCCTCACCGATGAGCTCGTGGAGGCCGGCGGTCTCGTCCGCGGACAGAAGGACGAAGAACGCGGCGATCAGGGCCCAGCCCAGCCAGCGGCGCTGCGAAGCCCCGGCGGTGCGATCGGCCACGGCGGCCAGGCCGGCCCCCGCGGCCGTTACGAGGAGGACGGCGGACGAGAGCCAGGCAGTGAGGTTGGCCTCGCCGTTCACGTCGACGAGGGCCGCCACCGTGTAGTGGTCGATGAGGGGGGAGAGGTTCACCGCGGCGACTGCGGCCTGTACGAGGCCGAGCGCGGCCACCACGATGGCGGCCGGCCGGACCGCCGGATTGGATTGCGGCGCCGTGCGGGGCGCTGCCGGAGCTTGCGTCGGTGCGCTCGCCATCAGAGCTTCCCTCCAAGCCGGCGTGCCGTGACCCGGGCGAAGCGGGAAGCCCGGAAGGAGGCCCGGGCCAACGATCCGGCAGGGGTTGGAGCGAAGGCCTCGATCGCCAGCACCTGCCGGGTTGCCGGGGCCCATTCCAGCTTCCACGGTTCGGCGGCGCCGCAGAACTCATACGACTCCAGTCCGAGGGCGAAGGCCCTCTCGAGCATGTGGAGGCGCAGCAGGAGGCCGGGGGACAGGGCGGTGAAGGCTGGGTCGTAGCCCGTCTTGAGCAGGTAGTGGCGGCCCCCGGCTTCGAGGGCCAGATCGAAGGCGAGGAGCCGGCCGTCGAGGCGGAGGCTTGCCACGCGCAGCCAGCCGCGCTCCGCCGCCCAGGACGCCACCCGCCGGTAGAACCGCTCCACGGCCGGGTCGGAGGCGATGGCGGTGCCCCCGCGGCCCTTCCATCCGGCGGCCTCCACGGAGAAGGCCTCGTCGAGGAGGCGCGGCAGGCCATCGTTCCCGTCGTGGACCTCCCAGGTCACCCGGCCGGCCGCTTCCATCTTGCGGGTGCGGCGGCGCAGTTCGCTGCGGCGATGGGTCGATAGTGAGGCCAAGTACTGCTCCCAGGTGCCCGCTATCGCCAGGAAGGGCGACACCAGGCGGGGCCGGGGGGACAGGCGGAAGCCGGCCGCCTCCAGCGCGCGGGCCGAGGTCGTCGCCGTCGCCTCTCCGGCGAGGACGAAGTCCACGCTGATCCGGGGACGGCGGGTGGCGGCGAGGTCCGCCGCCAGGGCCTCGAGCGCCGCCGGGTCTTCGACGACGGCTTCGAGCCAGGGGGTGTGCCAGTCGGCGGGGGTGCGCAGGTGCCGGCGGTCCCAGACCACCGGCAGGATGCCGGCCAGCCGCGCCCCGCGCCACACGGTGAGGGCCTCGAGGCGGGCGCCGGTGGTCTCGGCCCAGGGGAGCAGCCAACCGGGCCGGGTGAAGGGCACCGCGTTCGAGCGGTCGGCGAGGTCGTCCCAGGCGGCGGCGAGGGACGGGTCCACCGCGCAGCAGGAGACCCTGGGCGCCAGGGCTACGGTGTCCACGATCGTCCCATCGGCCGGCGAAGGGAGGAGCCTGAGCCGGTTGTGCCCCCGGGCGGTCTCGGCGCGCCGACTGATACAATGCCGCCCGCACCGGGGGCTGTAGCTCAGCTGGCAGAGCGCTTGCATGGCATGCAAGAGGCCAGGGGTTCAAATCCCCTCAGCTCCACCGGGGTGCCGCCCTGACCGCGGCGCCCCGCTTTCGCGGCCGAAGCGGGAGGCCCGATGCCGGCAGCGATGACCATTCGCCCTCTTTCGCTCGAGGATGCCGCTGCCGTGGCCGCCCTCAGCGGCGATCTCGGTTACCCCGCCGACCCGGCCGCGATGGAGGGTCGCCTCGCCGCCCTGTTGGCGGAGCCGGGCCACGCCGTCTTCGGGGCCGAAGCGGCGGACGGCACGCTGCTCGGCTGGGTGCACGTTTGCGCCCGGCTCCTGTTGATCGATCCACCCTCTGCCTTCGTGGAAGGCCTCGTGGTCGCGACGGCGTCGCGGCGCGGCGGGGCAGGGCGGGCCCTGATGGCCGCCGCGGAGGGCTGGGCCCGCGGCCGGGGGGCGAAGAGCATCCGGCTGCGCTCCGGCGCCGCCCGGGCCGACGCCCACGCTTTCTACCGGGCCCTGGGCTACGAGGATGGCAAGGCCGCCCTGGGGTTCGAGAAGGCCCTGTCGCCGGAAGGTTGAGGCCCGCCGTCGCCGGCGGGCCTCAACGCGTCGGGGGCAGGCCGGTCAGGCGCCGACGAGGTCGGCCACCCAGGCCAGATCCAGCTTCTCGAAGGTGTCGCGGGTCGGGTTGCCCGTAGCCGGGTCCCACTCCGCCAGGCGGTAGTAGGCGTCCCGGGCGGCCTTCCAGTCGTCCTCGGGCACGTACCAGCCGTCTGAGGTCCCGCCCTTGAGCGGCTCGTCGTGGAAGCGGCGAGGGAGGGTGTCCTGCTCCTTGGTGAAGCCCTCCCGCATGTTGAAGGCCCGCTGCATGTTCACCGTACGCCGGCCGACGAGGAGGAGCTCCTCGACGCCGATCGGCCAGCCGGTGACCGCGGCGTGGACCTGCGCCAGCTCGCCCACACTCATCAGCTGCCAGGCCGGGCCGTACACGAAGGCGCAGACCGCCGAGGAGCTCAGCGCCCCGTAGGTGTACTGGGTGTGGAGCCCGTACTGCGCTTTGGCCTGGTTGATCGCCCGGGAGGTCTGTGGGTCGAACAGGCCGATTTCGTTCATGCGGGCCTGGTACTTCTCCGGGCGCCGCTTGAAGGCGTCGGCCTCGTAGAAGGGGTCGTGCTCGCTCGATTGGTGGTCGGCCCCATAGGGGTTGACCGCATAGATGATGGCCATGGACCCCTTGACCTGGGGCATGTGGGCCGGGGCCTCTTGCTTCTTGGAGGCCATGACGAAGCGCTCGGCGCCCTTGCCGATGCGCTCGGCGGCGCGGTGGGAGCCCTCGGCGAGGATGTCGCCGAACCCCTCGCGCTTCAGCGTCCTCTCGAGCATGGCGACCATCGCCGCCCCGTCACCCCAGCGCAGCTCGATGCCGTCGGTGTCGGCGGCGGTGATGAGGCCCTTCTCGTAGCACTCCATGGCGAAAGCGACCGTGGCCCCGGCCGAGATGGAGTCCACGCCGTACTCGTTGCAGACCTGGTTGGCGTAGGCCA
>JALOLI010000027.1 GCA_025456165.1 Acidimicrobiia bacterium
CACCAACATCGTGGTGTCGATAGACCCGGCGACCTGGCAGACGGCCATGATCTCCATCCCCCGCAACCAGATCGACTGGCCCGTGCCGGCGGGGATCCCTGCCTACGACCGCTGGGCGGACCACCTCTACCCGGAGATCGTCAACACCATCTACCAGTACGGCCTGCTCCGGCCCGAGCTGTTCCCCGGCGGGCCCAACACCGGGGGCAACGCGGTCAAGGCCATCCTCGGCGAGGGCCTCGGCCTGGAGATCGATTACTTCGCCCTGGTGGATCTGCTCGGGTTCGTGGGCCTGGTGGACGCCCTGGGAGGCATCGACATCTACGTGACCAAGCCGGTGAACGACCCCAAGCAGGTCTGGCCCAACGGGGCCATCGTGGACGTGGTGGTCGACGAGGGCTTCCACCACTTCGACGGCCTGTGGGCTCTGGCCTACGCCCGGGTGCGCCAGCAGGACAACGACTACTACCGCATGGACCGCCAGCGCTGCGTCCTGGAAGCCGCCGCCTCCCAGGCCGATCCCTTCACCATGCTGATGGACTTCTCGATCCTGCTCCCCATCGTGCAGGAAAACCTGGTCACCGACATCCCGGTGGAGTTGTTCCCCGACTTCATCGAGATGCTCGAGCTGGTGGACACCGCCAACATCGCCACGGTGCGCCTGGTGCCGAGTGCGCCCGAGCTGGCCGGCACCGGGAACTCCTACGTCACGGGCACCGACTACCTGGGCTACTGGTACCCCAACCTGGAGTTCATCCGGGCCACGGTCCAGGCCGTCCTGGCCGGCAACCCCGGGCCGGTTGAAGGCGTCGACCTGCCGTCGCTGGAAGAGGCGTGCCGGGCGGGGTGAGAGACCGCCTCAGGCCTTCGGCGAACCACCCCCCGCCGCCCTCTCCCGGCACTTGATCGCCCGGTCCAGGTCGTCGGCCGTCTCCACCAGCAGGCGGCGCAGCATGGGGCCGATGTCGCCCCGGGCCAGCAACCCGTCGATCATCGCCCGCGTCGAAGCTTCGATGCGGTGCCAGGGGAAGAGGGTGCGGAAGTAGGCCCGGCTGGCCTCGGCCTCCCACTCGGTGAACAACCCGGGCAGGCCGGCGAAGAACCGGGGCACGAACGGCTCCACCAGGTCGCGCTGCGAGCGGCGGAAGAAGCCCCGGGCGGCGGCCAGCGTCAGGTGCAGCGACGGGTACCCGCCGGTGTGCAGACGCTGCCACACCTCCTCCTTGATCGCCGAGTCGGGCCGTGAGGCTTCGGCGGTGACCATGGCCCGGTCGCCCCGGTCCGACGAGTCGCGCAAGCGCTCCGAGGCCAGGCGGTCGTCGGCGCCGTCGAGGCCCAGGGCTACCCAGCCGATCGCCACCCCCCAGCGCATGTCCTGGTCCACCGCCAGGCCGTCGGGGGGAACGTCCACCAGCGTGGCTGCCAGGCGGGCGTCCTCGGCGGAGCGGGCCTGGCCGAGCAGGGCCCGGCCCCACAGCACCCGCAGGTCGCCGGGCGGCACGGAGTCGATCGCGGCCCGGGCCGCCTCGACCAAGAGGTGCGCCTCGGCGTCGATGCGGTCCTCGGGCAGGTAGCGGGCGACGGCCGAAGCCGCCGACTCGGTCATCAACTCCACGACGGCCAGGGTCCTCTCCCCGCCGGAGCGGCGGACCAGCTCCAGGTAGTCGGGCGAGGCGAGCAACTGGTCGCGAACCATCTCCCACAGCGACCCCCACACCTGCTGGCGCAGCAGCGGCGAGCCGATGCGCCCCAGGTTCCCCCGGGCCCAGGCGGTGGAGATCGGGTCGAGGGCGACCTTGGCGTAGCCGTGGTCGTTGTAGTTGGGGTACACGAAGGCCGGGGCGGCCAGGCCGGCGGCGCCGGAGAGCGGGCTGCGCTCGGCGGCGATGTCGGCGGGCAGCGCCTTGAGCTTCCCGTCGGCGCCTACCAGAGCCACCTCCACATGGTGGGGGCGCAGCACCGGATGGTCGGCCGGAGCGGTCTGCACCAGGTCGAGGCGGGCCAGGCGGTTCCCCTCGACGGTCCACTCTGCCGCCAGGGTGTTCAGCGAGGCGGTGCGCAGCCAGCGGGCCGCCCAGTGCACCAGGTCCACCCCGCTCCCCTCCTGCAGGGCCGCCAGGAAGTCGGCCAGCGAGGCGTTGGCGAAGCGGTGGCGGCGGAAGTAGGTCTGCAGGCCGGTGCGGAAGGCCTCGGGCCCGATGGCGGCCACCAGCTGCTTGAGCACCGCGGCGCCCTTGCCGTAGGTGATGCCGTCGAAGTTCAGGAAAGTCTCGTCGGTGGAGGGGACCTCGTCGGCGATGCGATGGGTAGTGGGCCGCTGGTCCTCGCGGTAGGCCCAGATCTTCATGCGGGTGTGGAAATCGAGCCAGATCGATGGGTAGCCGCCCATGTAGTCCAAGGCCAGGTAGGCCACGTAGGAGGCGAACGACTCGTTGAGCCACAGGTCGTTCCACCAGCGCATGGTCACCAGGTCGCCGAACCACATGTGGGCCAGTTCGTGGGTCAGGTACTCCGCCCGGCGCACCAGCTGGTCCTCGGTGGGCGGGTCGCGGAAGACGACCGTATCGGTGTAGCCGATGGCGGCCACGTTCTCCATGCCGCCCCAGTTGAACTCGGGCACGAACATCTGGTCGTACTTGCCGAACGGGTAGGGCTGGTCGAAGAGGTCCTGGTAGAAGTCGATGCCGGCCCTGGTGATGGCGAACATCGGCTCGGCGTCGAGGAACGGGAACAGCGAGGCCCGGCAGTAGATGCCCAGGGGGATGTCGCCGTGGTGGCTCTTCACCCCGGCATAGGCCCCGGCGAAGACCGACATCAGGTAGGTGCTGAACGGCGCCGTCTCGGCGAAGAGGCGCCGGGTGCGCCCGTCGGGCAGGGCCTGGCGGTCCAGTTCGGCTCCGGCGCTCACCACCACCCACTCGGCCGGGGCGCTCACCGCCACCCGGTAGGTGGCCTTGAGGTCGGGCTGGTCGAAGCAGGGGAACAGGCGGTGCGCCGAGTAGGGCTCGAACTGGGTGTACAGGTACTCGCGGCCGTCCTCGGGGTCGAAGAACTGGTGGAAGCCCTCGCCGGTGTGGTCGTAGGCCCGTTCGTAGCCGATGTGGATCTCGTTGTGCGCCCCCAGCAGCGCCCCGGGCAGGGCGATGCGGGCCCCGTCCCACTGCGGTTCGGCGTCGGCGCCGTTGACGGTGAAGCGGTCGATGCGCCCGCCCAGCCACTCGAGGAAGGTGTCCCCGCCGGCGTGTTCGAAGGTGATGGAAACGTCGCCGTGGAAGACCTTGGCGCCGGCCTGGAGGTCCAGGTCGAGCACATACGCCACACCCGACACCTGCTCGGCCCGGCGGCGGGCCTCCTCCAGGGTGAGGCGGTCGCGAGGGGCGACGGTGGGCTCCATGCCGGCTCCTTCCGAGGCGAAGTGGGAGGCGACCCCCGGGCCGCCCGGCGGGCAGGGTAGTGGCTGCGGGCCGCGCCCGGGAGGGCTCTCCCGCCCCGCAGCAGGAGGCTCAGGAGGCGGCGAAGAGGTCCTGCAGGATGGAGCGCACCGTGTCGGGCAGGCCCTCCTCCAGCAGCCGGGGGCGGAATCCCAGCTCGGCCCGGGCCCGGGCGTCGCTGCCCAACTGGGTGGTGCCCGCTCCCAGGCGCAGCCTCTCGGCCGCTCCTCGCAGCGGGGGCAGGGCGAAGGCCAGGCCCTGGGCTCCCCAGGCAACGGGCAGCAGGGCCCACCACGGCAGGGGCAGCGGGCCCTGGCGCTTCCCCGCCAGCTCCCCCGCCTGCTCCAGTACCTCGCGCAACTGGTGGGCCGGGCCGCCGAGGATGTAGGACTCGCCGGGCTTCCCGTGCTCCATGGCCCCGAGCAGGCCGGCGGCCACATCTTCGGCGTGAGCGAAGCAGAAGGCGGTGCGGGTGGGAGCCACCGGCAGCCGGCCCCGCAGGTGCGAGCCGATCGTCCGGGCCAGGTCGCCGCGGTCGCCGGGGCCGTAGACCGCTCCCGGCAGGGCGATCACCAGGGGCAGGCCGCGGTGCATCATCGGCAGAGCCACCTCGTAGTGGGCCTTCCACTTGGTGCGCTGGTAAGCCGACGGGAGCCGTCCCTTGCCCTGGTACGACTCATCGACCACCCGGCCGCGAGTGTCCCCGTAGACCGCCAGGCTGCTGGTGTAGACCCCCTTCGGGACCCGGAAGTCGCGCATCACCTCGAGCACGTGGCGGGTGCCGGTGACGTTCACCGCCTCGGCCCGGCGGCGGGCGTTGCTGCCCACCCGGACGTAGGCCGCCAGGTGGAAGACCCCCTCGGCGCGCCGCATCGCCCGGCGCACCGATTCCTTGTCGAGGATGTCCCCGATGTAGGGACGCACGCCGTACCGGGCCAGGGCCCGCGCCTGCTCGGGGGTGCGAACCAGGGCGGTGACCAGATGACCTTCGGCCAGGAGGCGGGAGGTCAGGTAGCCGCCGATGAACCCGGAGGCGCCGGTCACGAAGTAGTGCATCGGCGGCGCATGCTATTCGGGAGGGAGGAGGAGTCAGGCGGCCCGGCGGGAGCCGTCGCCCGCCAGTGGGGTCGTCCACAAGGAGCTAGCGGCGAAGGCGGCCCGGCGGGCCACCTCCCGTTCGCGACGGCGGGCGGCCCGGTCCTGCATCCGGCGGATCCACCTCGCTCGTCTGTCGTAAGCCAGCATCTCGTCTCCTTCATCGGTAAGACGCTGGGAAATGATGAGAGGTTCCCGGCCCCCTCTCCCGCACCCGCGGGAGAGGGCGGGGGTGAGGGCAAGAGCGCGACTCGGGCTCAGTTGGCTCTTGCCCTCTCCGCTGCGGCCGCCTACGGCGGCCTGCGCGCCTCTCCCGCACCCGCGGGAGAGGCAGTCCCGGCCCTCTCCGCTGCGGCCGCCTGACGGCGGCCTGCGCGCCTCTCCCGCCCCTGAGGGGGAGGAACGGCGCCTACAGCACCTCGCGCAGCACCGTCGGGTCCAGGCGGTCCACCAGGCCGGCCCCCGCTCCCAGGAGCCGGCCCACCTCTCCCGGCACCCGCGCCACCCCGATGACCCGCATCCCCGCCGCCACCGCGGCCGCCGCCCCGAGCCCCGTGTCCTCGATCGCCAGGCAGTCCACCGGACGTACTCCGAGCCGTTCCGCCGCCGCCAGGTAGACGTCGGGGGCCGGCTTGCCACGGCGCACCTCGTCGCCGGCCACCGTCGCCTGGAAGTACCTGGCCAGGCCGCTGTGCCCCAGGGTCAGGTCCAGGCGGTCGCGCCGACTGGTGGAGGCGACCCCCAGAAGCACGCCGTCGAAGGCCAGGGCGGTGACGCATCCCGCGGCGTCGGGGAAGACCCGCAGGCCCCGCTCGAACGACGCCACCAGCGCCGCCAGCACCTCGGGTGCCAGTTCTTCGGGAGAGGGGATCGCCGCCTCCGGGTCGACTGCCGCCAGGCGGGCGTAGGTGTCGGCGTAGCCCAGACCGGTGCAGGTGGCGACGTCGGCCGCGGTCACCCGGTGGCCGTAGCGCCCGAGGGCCGCCACCCAGGCCACCGCCGAATGCGGCTCGGAGTCGACGAGCACCCCGTCGCAGTCGAAGATGACGGCCCGGCCCATCAAGCCCTCGACGCGCCCGGGGGCATGGTCACCCTGCCGCCCGCCGGATGGCCTCGCTCACCCGCCGCGGGTCGGCCTTGCCCCCCGTGGCCTGCATCACCTTGCCCACCAGGAAGCCGAGGAGCCGCTGGTCCCCCGCCCGCAGGCGCTCCATCTCGGCGGGATGGGCCGCCAGGACGGCGGACACGGCGGCCCCGAGGACGGCCTCGTCGGAGATCTGGATCAGGTCGCGCCCGGCCGCCACCTGCTCGGGCGAGCCCTCGCCTTCGAGCACCCCGGCGAGCACCTCCTTGGCCGCAGTGGCCGACAGGCGGCCCGCGGCCACCAGGGCGTGGAGTTCCGCCAGGTGGGCCCCGGTGAGCGGGCTGCCGGCCGCCTCCAGGCCGAGGCGGCGCAGGTGAGCCGTCACCTCGCCGGTCAGCCAGTTGGCCGCCACCCGCAGGTCGGCGCCGGCGGCCCCGGCGGCGTCGAGCAGAGCGCCGTACCCCTCCGTCTCGACGACGACCCGGGCGGCCTCGGCCTCGAGCCCCAGGGCCCGGTAGCGAGCGCGCCGCTGCGCCGGCAGCTCGGGCAGGGCGGCTCGCAGCCGCTCGAGCAAGGCCGCGTCCAGGCTCACCGGCACCAGGTCGGGCTCGGGGAAGTAGCGGTAGTCGCTGGACTCCTCCTTGCTCCGGCCGGCCCGGGTGCACCCCGCCGCCTCGTCCCAGTGGCGGGTCTCCTGCTCGACCTCCTCGCCGGCGGCGAGGAGGCGGGACTGGCGCTCCACCTCGAAGGCCAGGGCTCGCTGCAGCGACCGCAGCGAGTTCATGTTCTTGATCTCCACCTTGGTGCCCAGCGTCGCGACGCCTTCCGGCCGCACCGACACATTGGCGTCGAAACGCATCTGCCCTTCTTCGAGGCGGGCCTCCGAGACGCCCAGGGCGACGATGACGGTGCGCAACTCGGCGGCGTACGCCCGGGCTTCCTCCGGGCTGCGGAGGTCGGGCTCGCTCACCACCTCCATGAGGGGCACCCCGGAGCGGTTGAAGTCGAGCAGGACCGCTTCGGCCGCCCGGATGCGCCCGGTCTCCCCCAGATGGGTGCTCTTGCCGGTGTCCTCTTCCAGGTGCACCCGCGTGAGGCCGATCCGATGCGGCCCGGCCTCGGTCTCCAGGTCGAGGTGCCCGCCCCGGCACAGGGGGAGGTCGAACTGGGAGATCTGGTAGTTCTTGGGCAGGTCGGCGTAGAAGTAGTTCTTGCGGTGGAAGAGCGAGCGCGGGGCGATCTCCGCCTCCAGAGCCAGACCCAGCGAGACCGTGGCTTCAATGGCCCGGGCGTTGGGGACCGGCAGCGCCCCGGGCAGGCCCAGACACACCGGGCAGATGCTGGTGTTGGGCTCGGCGCCGAAGCCGTTGGGGCACCCGCAGAACATCTTCGAGCGGGTGGCCAGCTCCACGTGGGTCTCGACCCCGATGACCGCCTCGTAGGCCATCAGCGGACCTCCGAGGTGGCCAGGGCGGGGCGCGCCGTGAACCCGGCGAGCACCTCCACGGCCCGGGCGGCACGCAGCAGCGCCGCCTCGCCGAGCGGCGCCGCCAGCAGCTGGAAGCCGATGGGCAGCCCGTTCTCGTCGAGGCCGACCGGGACCGAGATGCCGGGCAGCCCGCCGAGGTTGCAGGGGATGGTCCCCACGTCGGCCAGGTACATCGCCAGGGGGTCCTCGGTGCGCTCGCCCAGGGCGAAGGCGGTGGTGGGGCTGGTGGGGCACACCAGCACGTCCACCTCCTGGAAGGCGCGGGCGAAGTCCTCGATCACCAGGGTGCGCACCTTCTGCGCCCGGCCGTAGAAGGCCTCGTAGTAGCCGGCCGACAGGGCGTAGGTGCCCAGCAAGATGCGCCTGGTGACCTCGGGACCGAAGCCGTCGCGCCGGGTGGCAGCCATCATCTGCTCGACGGTGTCCCCGGGCAGGCGCGGCCCGTAGCGCACCCCGTCGAAGCGGGCCAGGTTGGCCGAGCACTCCGCCGGGGCGAGGAGGTAGTAGGCGTCGAGGGCGTAGGGCATGGAAGGGAGCGACAACTGGCGTACCACGGCGCCGGACGCCTCGAGCGCCTCCAGAGTACGGGTGAAGCCCGCCAGCACCGCCGGCTCATTCCCCTCTCCTGCCAGCTCGGAGATGACCCCCACTCGCAGCCCCTCGGGCCCCGCTTGCAGGGTGGGCCGCACCTCAGGCACCGGGCCGCGGTAGGAGGTGGCGTCGGAAGGATCGTGCCCGGCGATGGCCTCGAACAGGGTGGCGGCGTCCTCCACGGTGCGGGCAAAGGGGCCGATCTGGTCGAGCGAGGAAGCGAAGGCCACCAGGCCGTAGCGGCTCACCAGGCCGTACGTGGGCTTGAGCCCCACCACCCCGCACAGGGAAGCCGGCTGGCGGATCGAGCCGCCGGTGTCGGAGCCCAGGGCGCCCAGCGCCGACCCGGCGGCCACCACTGCGGCCGATCCGCCCGAGGACCCCCCCGGCACCCGGTCCGGGTCCCACGGGTTGCGAGTGGGGCCGTAGGCCGAGTTCTCCGTCGACGACCCCATGGCGAACTCGTCCATGTTGGTCTTGCCCACGATGACCGCCCCGGCCTGCCGCAGGCGCGTGACGACGGTGGCGTCGTAGGGCGGGTGATAGCCGGCCAGGATGCGCGAGCCGCAGGTGGTCTCGATCCCGCGGGTGCACATGTTGTCCTTGACCGCCAGCGGGATGCCGGCCAGAGGGCCGAGGTCGCGCCCGGCGGCGAAGGCCGCATCGGCGGCAGCCGCCGCCTGCCCGGCCCCCTCGGAATCCAGAGTCAGGAAGGCGTGCAGGAGCGCTTCGGTGGCGCCGGCGCGGCGACGCACCGCCGCCAGCAGGTCGGCTGCCGTCAGCCCGCCGGAGCGCAGCGCCGCCCCGGCGGCGGCGATGGTGAGGTCCGCCGGGTCGCCGGTCACGCTTCCTCCATGAAGGGCGGCACCCGGAAGTAGGGGCCGTCGCGGTCGGGGGCCTGGGCCAGGACCTCTTCCCGGTCCAGCGTCTCCTCGACCTCATCCGGGCGCAGGGCGTTGAGCATGGGCAGGGGGTGCGCCGTCGGCGCCACGCCGTCGGTGGCCAGGGCCTGGATCGAGGCGGCATGCTCGAGGATGGCCCCCAACTGGGCCCCGTAGCGCTCCATCTCCTCGGGGGTCAGGGCAAGCCGGGAGAGGCGGGCGACCTTGGCGATGTCGATGGGCACCGGCACGCCGGGGATGGTACCCCGGGGCCATGGTCTCTCCTGCTTCGAGGGCAGCGACGGGCCCCGCCCGTTTACGATCAGCCGCATGATGACTGCCGCCGACGTGCTGCAGGTGGTCGGCCTGCTCAAGGGTGCGGCGGTGCGCTTCTGGCTGGACGGCGGCTGGGGGATCGACGCCCTCATCGGCCGGCAGACCCGGGAGCACGACGATCTCGACCTGGCCCTGGCGGCGGGCGACCGGGCCGCCTTCGAGACCACCGTAGGGCGGGTGGGCTTCCGGGAGGCCTATCGGGACTTGGACTTCAACCCGGTCTACGCCGACCCGGCCGGCCGGCGCGTCGACGTTCACCTGGTCGACACCACCACAGAAACGGTGGACGCCAAGGGCGTGC
>JALOLI010000266.1 GCA_025456165.1 Acidimicrobiia bacterium
GACCGGGATATCGCCGCCGAGATGATGGGCATCCCCCTGGCCCGCTACAAGCTGATCGCCTTCACCATCTCGTCCTTCTACGCCGGCATCGCCGGAGCGCTGTTCTGGGCGGTGGTGGGCCGGCTGACCGCCGAAGGGTTCAACTTCCTGCTCTCGATCAAGTACATCGCCATGATCCTCATCGGTGGGGTGGCCACCGTGTCGGGGTCGATCATGGGAGCGTTCTTCATCACCTTCCTGCCGAAGGTGGTGGAGTGGCTGGCGGGGCTCCCCGGCCTCTCCCACGTCATCTCCAAGGACCCGGCGGGGATGATCAACACCTTCCAGTTCGAGCAGATCCTGTTCGGCCTGTTCATCGTGGGGTTCCTCATCCTGGAGCCCATGGGCCTCTACGGGATCTGGATAAGGGTTCGCAACTACTGGAAGGGCTGGCCTTTCAGCTACTGAGCCCGGCACACCCCGGGCAGACGGGATAGATTGGCGAGGGGGCCCGGCAGGTCCCCTCACAATGCGAGAGAGGGAAGAGGGAGGAGACGGCAAATGATGAGACGGCGCCCCTGGTTTGTGGCGCTCGCCGTGCTGGCGGTCCTTTCGCTGTTCGCTGCAGCCTGCGGCGACGACGCCGAAGAGACCACCACGACGGCGGCCACGACGACTACGGCCGCACCTACCACCACGACGGCCGCCCCGACGACGACGGTCGCACCCACTACCACCACCGAACCGCCGGCGGAGATGCTCTTCGACACCGGCGTGACCCTGGAGCCCTGCCCCGACTCTCCGAACCCGGAGAACGGGTGCATCTACCTGGGCAATATCTCGGACTTCTCCGGCCCCTTCGCCGGCTTCGGCGGGCCCCTGGCCGCCGGGCACATCGACTTCTGGACCCGGGTCAACGCCGACGGCGGCATCGGCCCCGACGACGGGCAGAAGTTCGACGTGATCGTCACCGAGGACAACACCATCGATGCCGGCTACGTGGCCGAGACGCACGTGGCCGGGTACGAGCAGATCCGCGGCAACGTGGCCGCCCTGGCCGAGACCCTGGGCACGCTTCAGACCCTGGCCGCCCTGCCCCTCTACATCGAGGACAGCACCATCGCCGCCGTGTCCACCTGGTACTCCGGCTGGAGCTTCCCGGAGTTCGACGGCGGGGTGATCATGGAGACCGGGTCCAGCTACTGCGTGGAGGCCATGAACGGCTTCGACGTAATGGTCGGCGTGATGGCGTCCATGGGCAAGACCACCTTCACCTACGGCATCGTGAAGTTCCCCGGCGACTACGGCGAGGACTATGCCGCCGGCGTCAAGTACGCCGCGGAGCAGTACGGCCTCGGCGAACCGCTCGCCGAGCAGCTGCAAATCCCGATGTCGGCGGGCGGCACGCTCGACGACGCGGTGATCGCCATGGCCACCGCCAAGCCGGATCTGATCTTCGTGGTCACCGGCCCCATGGAGCTGGCCACTCTGATCGGCGGCGTCTACGGCGCCGGCCACCAGACGGCCCTGTACATGGGCGTCGGCCCGTCGTGGAACCCGGCCTTGCTGGGGACGGCGGCGCTGCCGCTGTTCGAGGCCGGGGTGTTCTTCCACACCTCGCCGACGGCCGGCTGGGATGCGGACACCCCGGGCCATGCCGCCATGCGGGCTGCCTTCGAGGCGGCCGGCCGTGACGCGGCCTTCCGTAACCTGGGTTACATCGCCGGCTGGTCGATGCAGTACAACATCAAGGCCGCTCTCGAGACTGCCATCGCCAACGGCGACCTGACTCGCGCCGGGATCCTGGCGGCGGCGAACTCGCTGACCGCGGTCGACTACGAGGGCATGATCCCGGACAAGAGCTTCGTCGGCACCCCGGCGGAGATCGTGGAGCGCAGCTCCGTGGTCCATCGCGTCGATGTGAACTCGTCGGACGGCCTCGCGGTCTTCCAGGACCTGTTCATCGGCCCGACGGCGGCGGGGTACCCCTTCACCGCGCCGTGCGCCATCCTGGGCGGGTAAGAACGAGGATCACCTAGCTACTGGAGGGGCGGCCTGCGGGCCGCCCCTCCGCTTTTGCTCCCTCTCCCGCCCGCTTCGGGCGGGAGAGGGTTGGGGTGAGGGCAAAGGCGCGACCTAGCTTGCGTTGTGTCTTGCCCTCACCGCTCGGCGGCTGCCTTGGGGACGGTTCGGCTGCTGTCGGTACTGCCGCCTCGCGCCTCTCCCGCTAGCGCGGGAGAGGCTGCGGCAGCCCTACTTCGCCCCGAAGGCGGCCTGCAGGTCGGTCGAGGCGAAGGCCCCCTGGGAGGGCTTGCCGGCGGCGTAGCGGTACAGCGCCGTCTGGAAGATTCCGCTCAGGGTGGAGAGCACCAGGGCCGCCACCAGGATCCAGACCACGCCGAGGGTGAGGAGCAGGGGGTTGACCCCCACGCTGGTGATGCCGGAGGCCGTGTCGGCGGCGGAGCCGAGGGCGAAAGCCCCGGCAATGGCGGCGATGCCGGGCAGCACGACGAGGAATCCGAGCAGCCCGAAGCCGATCCGGGCGGCCACGTTCTCCCCCCAGGTGCCCTTGAACATGGCGGCCGAGCGGCGCAGGGCGTCCCGCACCCCGATGTCCTCCATCACCAGGATGGGGAGGACCAGGAAGGTGACCAGCGCCCAGGCCATGCCGGCGATCCCGGACACGATCTTGCCCAGGGCCCCGGCCCGCTCCTCGACGGCTCGCAGCAGCAGGGACACCGTGGCCGAGACCGCAGCCCAGGGCAGCAAGCGCCCCGCCCGCGCCGCCGCTCCCCGCAGGGCGCTCCCCACGGTGGGATCCCCGCCTTCGAGGCGCTCGTTGGCGGCGTGGACCAGCGCGGCGTTGAAGAAGATCGTGATGTAGGCCAGCACCAGATAGGCCAGGAAGGCCAGCGGGAGGATCACCCAGGCGGGGTTCTGCTCCGTCTCGGCTCGCCCCACCCACGCCATGGGGATGAGGAAGGAGGCGGCTACCACCAGGGTGGAGGCCAGGGAGAGGAGGGGAAGGGCGAGGAGTTCCTTGTCGGCCTTG
>JALOLI010000267.1 GCA_025456165.1 Acidimicrobiia bacterium
CCGCCGGGGCGGCTCCCATCGTCCACGGGGCCCCGGTGGCCCACCCCGAGACCGTCGCCACCGCCATCCGCATCGGCAACCCCGCCTCATGGGAAGGGGCGGTAGCGGCCCGAGACGAGTCCGGCGGGATCATCGAGGCGGTCACCGACGAGCAGATCCTCGCCGCCTACCGACTGATCGCCGAAGAGGAGGGGGTCTTTGCCGAGCCGGCGTCCGCTGCCGCCGTCGCCGGGATCCTGGAGTACCGGGACCGCCTCCCCGAAGGCCCCGTGGTGTGCACCCTCACCGGCCACGGCCTCAAGGACCCGCAGGTGGCGCTGCGGGACCAACCCGACCTGCCGGTCATCGCCCCAAAGGCCGAGGCACTGCGCGCCTGGCTGGGCTGGTGAGACTCGTCTACTGGTGCTGCGCCCGCCAGAGGTGGCGGGTTAGTGCCGCCTCGTCGGCGTGGCCGCGCAGGTGCTCCACGCCGTGGAACAGTGCCGCCGCCGCCGACATCTCGATCACGGAGCCATCGTCCCGGCGTCGCGTCCGCGGCGTCCCCCAATCCACCCCCTCGCAGGCATCGAGGATCACGGCGCACTCGGGGGCGAGTCTGGCGATCATCACCAGCAGCGACTCGGGCCCGTCGGCCACGGCGGCGAACTCCCCGGCGCGGTCGCGGGGCGCCGGGGGCAGCCCGGCTGCCATGGTGAGCAGCACCCGGGTGGCGTGCATGGCGTGGGCCGCGAGGACGGCGATGGAATTCGTGTCCGGGCCGGCCGGTCGCCAGTTCAGTGCCTCCGCCGGCAGGCCGGCCACTGCCTGTTGAAGGGTCCCCACGCTGCCGGCGACGGCGCGGCGGGCGGCCTCGACGATGGGATCGGCCATGGTGGGCTTCCTTGATCTCGACGAAACCCGCAGGCTATCGGAAGGGGGCCGCCCTTGCCGCGCTCCCGCCAGGGTGCTGGTCTGAGGCCTTCGCCGGGATTTCGCCCTCACAGCCTCCCGGCGAACTTCTCCTGCAGCGTCTCGTACAGGCCGGCGATGGGCACCCGAACCTGCTCCATGGTGTCCCGCTCGCGGATGGTGACCGCCTGGTCCTGGAGGCTGTCGAAATCCACGGTGACGGCGAACGGCGTCCCGATCTCGTCCTGTCGCCGGTAGCGGCGGCCGATCGACTGGGTGACGTCGTGCTCCACCGGCCAGTGGGCCCGCAGCGCGGCAGCAACCTCGCCGCTGACCGCCAGCAACTCGTCCTTCTTGGAGAGCGGCAGCACCGCCACCTTGATGGGAGCAAGGCGCGGGTGCAGGCGCAGCACCACCCGCTTCTCCCCTCGCACCTCCTCCTCGTCGTAGGCGTCGATGAGGAAGGCGAAGGCAGACCGGGTGATGCCCGCCGACGGCTCGATGACGTAAGGGAAGTAGCGCTCTCCGCTCTCCTGGTCGAAGTAGCGCAGGTCCTGGCCGCTGTGCTCGGCGTGGGCTTTGAGATCGAAGTCGGTGCGGTTGGCGATGCCTTCCAGCTCATCCCAGCCCCAGGGGAACTGGTACTCGACGTCGCTGGTGGCCGCCGAGTAGTGCGATAGCTCGTCGGCGGCGTGCGCCCGCAGGCGCAGGTTCTCCGGCTTCATCCCTAGGTCGGTGTACCAGCGCAGCCGCTCGGCCAGCCAGTACTCGTGCCACTTCGCCGCCTCGGCCGGCGGGGAGAAGAACTCCAGTTCCCCCTGTTCGAACTCCCGGGTGCGGAAGACGAACTGGCCGGGGGTGATCTCGTTGCGGAAAGCCTTGCCTATCTGGGCGATGCCAAACGGCGGCTTCATGCGGGCGGTGCGCACCACATTGGCGAAGTTCACGAAGATGCCCTGGGCCGTCTCGGGGCGCAGGTAGGCCACCGCTCCGGCGTCCTCCACCGGGCCCAGAAAGGTCTTCAGCATCAGATTGAACTGCTTGGGAGTGGTGAAGGTGCCCCGCTTGCCGCAGTTCGGGCAGAGGTCCGGGTCCGCCAGCTTGTCCAGGCGGAAGCGGTTGTTGCAGGAGGTGCACTCCACCAGCGGGTCGGTGAACGACGCCAGGTGGCCTGAGGCCTCCCACACCTGGGGGGCGAGGATCACCGACGAGTCGAGGCCGACGATGTCGTCCCGGGTGGAGACCATGGCCCGCCACCAGGCCTCGCGCACGTTGCGCAGCAGTTCCACCCCGAGGGGGCCGTAGTCCCAGGCGGAGCGCAGGCCGCCGTAGATCTCCGAGGCCTGGTAGACGAAGCCGCGCTTCTGGGCCAGGGTGGCGATCGTCTCCAAAGACACTGTCATGGGACCTCCCGGGGAGCGGGGCATGATAGGCCGCTGTCCCGGAGGGGCCGGCACTCGCCCGTTCTGTCGGAGCCCCCTTACGGCCAGGGCGGGGGCGGCGTCGAGTGGCAGTACGGGTTGACGCACTCGCAGCCCGACCCGGGAGGCGGAGGCCCGAGCGGGCAGCCACAGTGCCAGTAACCGCCACACAGATCGCACTCGCCCTCGCTGGTTGCCGCCTCAAAGGCCCACAGCAGCACCGTCGAGCCGCGGGCCACTATGGCGCCCGCCGCGGGGTCGTGGCTGTGCACCAAGCCCACCAGAGGCGAGTCGAGGGGGACGTACAAGCCGGCCTCGCACGCCGGCACCAGGCCGAGAGCGGCGAGGTCAGCCTGTGCCGTTGCACAAGACCAGCCGGTGTAGTCCTTCAGGGTCACCGTGGCTGCCGAGGTCGTCCCGGTGGTCCCGCTGCTTGCCGTCCCGATCCAGTAGGAGATGCGAATACCGATGTCCACCATCTCCCCGGCCGGAGGGCTCTGGCGAACGACCTTGCCGACCAGCGCCGGGTCCGACGTCGGCTCCGTGCCCACCTGAGAAGCGCGCAGGTGCCAGCGAACGATCTCAGCCGACGCTTCCGACGCGGTAAGGCCGAGGACATCCGGCACCAGCGGAGTGCCTATCCAGAAGCGCACCCCCGGAACCTTGATAGTGCTCGGCACCGAGGTTCCGGCTGCCGGGTACTGGTCGGCCACCT
>JALOLI010000268.1 GCA_025456165.1 Acidimicrobiia bacterium
CTCGGTGGCCACGGCCACGAAGAGGCAGGTCCCCCGGAAGTCGGCCCACTCCGCCGCGGGCCCGTCGCCGGCGGAGGCGCCGAGCCCGGCCCGTTCCAGGCGCGGGGTCTCCAGAGCCCGCACCCGCTCCAGGGTGGCGGCGTCGAGCACCGCCCCCCCGCCGAGTACGAAAGAGCCCAGCCAAGTCCCTCTACCAAGGAACATCAGGGCTCCCCCGCCGGGGAGGAGGGCGGCCCAGGGTGCCAGAGCGGCCAGGGCCTCGCGGGAGCGGCTGTCGCCGAAGTGGAGGATCGACCGGCGATCGTCCTGCTCGGCCTGCCGGCGCCGCCAGGAGCGCCCCAGGCGGTAGAGCAGGGCGCGGGGGCCCCGGCCTTTCCGACCGGCGGCCACGATGCGGTCGCGCTCGGGCACCGCCGGTGGGACCGAGGCCGGAACGACCCCGGTGGGCGGCGGCAGGGTGACCAGGGCTTCGTCCAGGTGGCGCGCCCGGGAAAGGGCCTGCACCCGGCGCCAGGCATCGGCAAGGTCGGCGGCGTCGGGCACTACCTTGGCCCACTCCCGGCGGCGCACCAGGGCGAAGGCGGGCAGGCCGGCGGTCCCCCAGGCGGCGTTCCCCGAAACCTCGTCCAGGCCGGCGTAGGCGACGGTGGCGATCGAGGCCCGGGGCGAAGCGTCCAGGAAGCGCACCGCCCGGTCCAGCAGGAGGGGGCTGAGGCCGGCCGCCCCCGACACCAGCGCCAGGTACTCACCCTTGGCGGCGGCTACGGCCCGCAGCACGCGCTGGTCCGGGGTGCCGGCTTCGTCGGGCAGCAGGCGCAAGCGGGGGTCGCCGCCCCGCCAGTAGTCGCCGGGCAGGAATGCCTCCCAGTCGCCTGAGGTCTGCGCCTGCATCTGCGCCAGCAGCTCCTTGGTGCGGCGCCCGGCCGGGGTGGTGGCCACCCACGACACCTTGGGCACCTCGAAGGGGCCCGGGTCGGCGAGGCGGCGGTAGAAGCGGTGGGGGATCTTGCTGCGGATGACTCCGGCGTTGGCCGCCCGCCCCTCTTGCCGCCAGCCCTCTTCGGGGTGGGTCTCCTCCTGCTCCTGGTGGTAGATGGCGGCGCGATTGGCCGGCACGAAGAACATGCCCGAGGCGAACAAGCGCCAGCCCAACTCGGTGTCCTCGCCGCCCCAGTGGCGGAAGTCGGGGGAGAAGCCCCCGGCCTCCAGGAAGGCATCGCGGGGCATCGAGCAGTTCCCGGTGAGCAGGGCGCGGAACCCCTCGTTGCCGTGGCGCAGTTGCCCCGTGCGCCGGTAGAAGGTGCGCCGCCAGTCCTCCGGGGCGAAGGCCTCGTCGGGCGGGTCGTCGCCCTTCACCAGGCGACGGATGTCGATGGTGCCGTCGGCGATCTGCTCGGGCGGGTAGTCGGTGGAGTCCACGTGCTGGCGCGACCCCACCACAACCAGGTTGTCGGCGCGGTGATGCCAGGCCATGTGCCCGGCGACGAGTTCGGGATCGGGGAGGCAGTCGGCGTCCACGAAGAGCACGATGTCGGCCCCGGTGCGGGAGGCGCCGAGGGTGCGGGCCCGCCCGGCGCCGTAGCCGTCGTGCTCCTGGCGCACGGGGTAGAGGCGCAGGCGGGCGGCGGCCTCGGCGAGCACCGGGGAGAGGTCCTCCTCCGATCCGTCGTCGGCCACCACCACCGAGATCAGGTGGGCCGGGTAGCCGCGTTGCGCCGCCAGGCCGGCCAGGGTGCGGCGCAGCAACTGCCCCCGGTTGTAGACCGGGATGACCACGGCCACGGTGAGGCGCGGCTCGCCGGGGTTGATCGCCGCCAGCGGCAACCAGTCGTTCTCGGGTTCGACGAAGCGGGCCATGGGGCAGATTGTCGCAGGAGGGGCGGGCTCGGCACCCCCTCCCGTGGGGACGTGAGGGGGTTGGGGGGAGGGTTGCCGCTCCTGCAAGCGCTGCCGCGCACCGGAATCGTCGAGCAGAGGGGCTGCGAATCCGGTGCGCCCTCGTAGACTCGGCGCCGTGGGGATGCTCCGCCGCCTGGTGGCTCTGTTGGTTCTGGCCGCCGCCGTCGGCGCCCAGGCAGGACCGGCTACCGCCACTGGAGAGGTGGTGCGCAACCCCGGCTACCCCTTCTACGAGGCCCGTCTGCGGGCCACCCAGGGCGGCCGGGTGTGGACCGGCCGCATCGACATCTCGTTCACCAACCTCGAGGCGCAGGACCTGGAGTTGATCTACCTGCGCCTCTGGTCGAACGGGGTGGACGGGTGTGCCGCCGACGCCATCGAGATCTGGGACCTCACCGGCGGCAGCATGGGCACGCCCGCTCTCAACTGCACCGAGGTCCCCGTCACCCTGGCCAAGGCCCTGGCCGAGGGGGAGCGGGCCACCCTCTCCATGCGCCTGCGCGTAACCCTCCCCTGGGGCAGGGACCGGTTCGGCTACGCCGGGGGCCTCGCCCTGGTGGGCACCGCCCTGCCCACCCTGGAGGTCCACGACGATCAGGGCTGGCACCACGATCCGTTCGAGGACCTCGGCGAATCCTTCTACTCGGTGGCGGGCCGCTACCGGGTCACGCTGGAGGGCGCTCCCGACCTGGACACGCCCACGACCGGCACCCTGGTGGGGGGCCCGGTCCCCCTACCAGGCGGCCTGATTGCCCGGACGTATGCCGCCGATGGTGTGCGTGACTTCGCCTGGGCGGCCGGTCGCCTGGAGCAGGTGAGCGGCGGCACGGCGCCACGGGTCGTGGTGTCCTATCGGGCCGGGGCCGTCACCAAGACGCAGGCCCAGAGGATGCTGGCGGCGGCCCGCACGGCCGTGAGCACCTTCTCCCAGTCGTTCGGGCCCTATCCCTACCCAGAACTCGACGTGGTCCTGGTCGCCTTCTCCGACTTCGGCATGGAGTACCCCACCATCGTCTTCTCCGAGGTGGACAAGTGGACGGTGGCCCACGAGATCGCCCACCAGTGGTGGTACGGCCTGGTGGGCAACGACCAGTACGCCGAGCCCTGGCTCGAGGTGGCGGGTGCATGCTGGCCAATCTGGCGGCCAGATTCGGGGTGGCAACGTTCCAGACGATCCTCCGGGATTACGCCGCCGATCACTGGCTGGGAGCGGCCCGCACGGAGGACTTCACCGCGGCCATCGAGGCGGCAGCCGTCCTCTACGGCGTGCCCTTCAACCCCGACGTCTACTGGTCGACCTGGCGGGTGGACGCGCCCTGAGTGGGGCGCGCCTCACAGGTCGACGCGGCGCCCCCAGATGTCGCGATCGCGTGTCGTTGCGTCACGGGCATCCTGCCAGACCACCAGGTGCGTGCTCCCGTTCCAGGTCACCGCCGGGTAGTACTCGTAGTCGGTGGCGTCCGGGCCGCTGATGCGGAAGTCACCGCCCATCCGGGCCCCGGTCCCGGCGACCTGCCTGCCGTAGATGTCGGACCCGCGATCGGTCCAGTTGCGCTCGTCCTGCCAGACCACCAGGTACGTGGGGATGGTGCCGTCCCAGACGAGGGCCGGCACCCAGTCATAGCCGGTGGCCTGGGGGCCGCAGACGCGGAAGTTGGCTCCTACCGGCTTGCCGGCGGCCGACACGATCCGGCCGTAGATGTCCGTCTGGCGGCCGGGGAGCATGCGCCAGTCCTGCCACACCACGAGGAAGTTGACGCCATCGGACGCCACGGCGGGGGCATGGTCGTCGGCGGTGGCGGTCCGGCCGCTGATGCGGAAGTCCTTGCCTTCCGGGGCCCCGGCAGCGCTCACCCGCCGGCCGCGGACGTCCACGCCGCGGGCCGTGTCATCCCGCAGATCCTCCCAGACCACCAGGTACCCGGTTCCGTTCCACGCCACCGCCGGCTTGAACTCGTCCGCCACGGCATTCGTTCCGCTGATGCGGAAGTCCGCCCCCTGCGGCACGCCGTCGGCGGAAACCCGGCGGCCGTAGACGTCGGTACCGCGGTCGGCGTCGTTGCGGCCGTCCGACCAGACCACGAGCGTCTCGCTCCCGTTCCAGGCGATCGCCGGCGCGTAGTCGAAGCCCAGCGCACCCGCCCCGCACACGCGGAATGGGTCCCCGATCAGTTCGCCCGTCGCTGACAGCCGCTGCCCGTAGATGTCCGTCCCCCGGGGATAGACCGTGCGGGAATCGACCCAGACCACCAGGTAGCCGGCCCCCGTCGACACGATCGCCGGTTCCTCCTGGTCGGTGAGCGCAGCGCTGATGGCGAAGTCCTCTCCAAGGCGGGATCCGTCGGCATCGACCCGCCGGCCGTAGATATCGGAGTCGCCGACGGCGTCATTGCGCTCGTCCTCC